>ADZZ01000279.1 GCA_000179315.1 delta proteobacterium NaphS2 | reverse complement strand
GTACAAAAAGTCTTCTTCTTGCCGGTTCGTTCATCCAGAATCTTAATCCGTAATCCCTTGGTCAAAAAAGAAAGCTCACGCATTCTCTTCGCCAGCGTTTCAAAATCAAAAATGATCGTTTCAAATATCAGCGGGTCCGGCGAAAAATGGATTTTGGTTCCGGTCCTCGCAGTTTCACCCCTGATTTCCAGGGGTGTTTTTGATTCTCCACGTTCATAGCGTTGATAATATGTCTTTTTCTCCCGATAAACTTCCACCTCAAGATGGCTCGAAAGCGCATTTACCACGGAAACGCCCACACCGTGGAGACCTCCGGATACTCGGTATGTTTTGTTGTCAAATTTGCCACCGGCATGAAGTTTCGTCATCACCACTTCCAAAGCCGGCATGTTGGCAGACGCATGCATATCCACGGGAATGCCTCGTCCATTATCCCGAATCACCACACTGTTGTCCGTCATGAGTTTGATGTCAATTTGATCGCAATATCCGGCCAGTGCTTCATCTATGCTGTTGTCCACCACCTCGTAGACCAGATGGTGAAGCCCTTCGAAAGACGTATTTCCGATATACATGGAAGGTCTTTTTCGAACAGCCGACAATCCTTCCAAGACTTTGATATCAGATGCTGCATATGTTTGTTCCTGTGTCATATTAAACCCTCATCGGCATTATGAGACCGATGAAACCTTCATCCATATCTCCCGTCAGCACGAAAGGTTTCGAGCTGTCCGTGAAATCAAGATGGATAGTTTCACTCTGCATGGATTGGAGCGTATCAATAAAGAATTTCGGGTTAAAACCCGCTTCCACCCTTTCCCCACTATATTTGATTTCAAGGTTTTCCTGGGCCTCTCCCAAATCGGGGTTGGTCGAGACCAGATCCATTACATCGTTCTCCAGGGTAATTTTCACGGCCCTGTACCGTTCGTTGCTCAAGATAAGCATTTTTCTCATGGCGTCCATAAGCACCGCTTTCCCAATATCCACGGGATCCTTTTCATTTTTGACGATTACCGCCTTATAATCAGGAAAATTGGTTTCAAGAAGACGCATCACCAGAAAAGCGTTTCCTTTTTTTGCCACGCAGTTCTTGTCTTTAAAACCGATTTCAACGGTACCGCCATCAGCCGCCATTTTGTTGAGCTCACTCATCCCTTTCTTTGGAATCATAACGCCGGCACTGAGTTCCAGCGTCTCAAGGTTCTCCAATGGCTTATCAATCAGAGAAAGCCTGTGTCCATCGGTCGCCACCATCCGCAAAAGGTTCTTTCCATCGATTGACAATTTTTCCGTCAACACGCCTGACAACTTGAAGCCGGCTTCCTCAGCAGTCACGGCATAAATTGTTTTGTTGATCATATCCACAAGCGTTTCCCCCTCAATGGACACCATGCTGACACCTTCGGGTTCCATAAATGCGGGGAATTCATCAGGGGGAATGGATGCCAGATTAAACCGGGCCACGCCATCAGAAATAAATATCCAATTGTTTTCCTTCTCTTTGATATGTAGTTCTGAAGATCTGGTTTCTTTCAAAATTTCGAATATCTTTCGTCCGGAAAGGGTTATACTCCCTTCTTCAAGAATTTGAGCATTGATCGTCTCCTGGAAACCCAATTCCAAATCCGTGGCGCTGATGCGGACAGTTGCATTGTCAGCTGTAAAAAGGATCGTTGACAATACCGGCATATTGCTTTTTTTTTCGATAATACTTTGAACTTTTGAAACGGATTTGAGGAGTTCATCCCGATCAATTTTTATCTCCATGGTTTCCTCCGTTGACGATGTATGTTTTTATTTTTTTAATCTATAAAAATAACTTTAATAATAGGGTACTGTCAATTTGTTTGAAAGTCAGTAAGGTATAAGATTTTTAGATTATTTTTTTTTAACGCTCATGCAAAGAAATGATCAGTAGCTTTCGTAAAGAAGCAACCTTTGTGAAAATTTCGACTTTTTGAACACCCGTCGACAAACACTGAACGTTTCTTGGTTTCAAAGTGCCACGCCATTTAAAATGAAACCTCTGATTTTGTTAATGTCCTCAATGACTTCTATCTTTGATTTTAGATCTTTTTCAATGCTGTTAATTGAGTAAATGATGGATGAATGGTGTTTATTGCCAAAGGCTTTCCCGATTTCCTCTAGAGAAAGATCCGTGTATTTTCTTGTGAGAAAAATGGCGATCTGTCTCGGGTAGGAAATTTTACGCTGTCTGTTCCTGCTTAGAAGGTCAGAGGGCGAAATACCAAAGTATTTAGCAGTGATGTCCTGGATGTGCTCAGGGTTGATGCGCGCAGAACGTTCATTTCCGAGAATGGATTGCACAATGGAAATATCCATATTGTTCCCATAAAGAGAAGCATGAATCTTAATTTTGTCTATTTGGTGAACCAGGTTCTTAAGGTCATTGGTTGTGCTCGCCAGAAAAAATGTTGCATCTGCCTGAAACTGAATTCCTTTTTGTTTTGTTTTCTGGTGAACTAGCTTCATTTTTGTCTTTTGATCAGGCGTCTTAATTTCAGTAATCAAACCCCATTCAAGACGAGACCGCAATTGGGGCAGAAGATTCCTGATTTGGTTAGGGGGCACCGATGCGGCAACCACCAGCTGTCGTTTGGATTCAAGAAATTGGGTGCAAAGGGAAAGCAGTTCCTTTTGGGAGCTCTTGTTGGACGCCACGGTATCAAAGTCATCGAGTAGCAGAAAACGGGGCGGTTTTTCCTTTCCCCAAAAGCTGGTTGACTTTTCGGCAATTATTTTATCAAACCGTGATATGATGTTCTCTGCTGACAGATAAATGGCCTTTTTGTGAGAGGCTCCTTTCATGGCCTCGTTGCCGATGGCCTGCAAGAGGTGGGTTTTCCCCGAACTCCATTTACTGTAAATGTACAGAGGATTATACTTGCTGACCGGATTGTTTGCAACCTCCAGTGCCGAGGAGCATGCC
>ADZZ01000280.1 GCA_000179315.1 delta proteobacterium NaphS2 | reverse complement strand
TTGACTGGGACAGTTGGTGTCTTTCAATGGTGAGAAACCCAAGCCCATTCCGGAATCCATAAAGGACCCGGCGGACATGTCGGTGGAACAGATTCAAACACTACGCAGGCACGGGATATTTTGAAAACAGGATGAAGGAGGAAACATGAACATGTCACTGGCTGAAATGGAAAAGCATCTCAAAACCCTCCGGCTCCATGGTATGATCGCCACCCTGGAGACCCGAATCGTCCAGGCCAATCAGGGCGCTTCTTTTACTGAGGTCTTTGCCTGTCTGATCCAGGACGAACTGGATTACCGAAAAAGTCGCCTTACACAAACGCGCCTCAAGGCATCCGGTCTCACGGAGCAACCCACCCTGACCGAGTTTGATTGGGGCTTCAATCCGAAACTGCCCAAGATGGACATCTATGAACTGGTGAGCGGAAAATTTATCCGGGAGGGACACGATGCGCTTTTAATCGGATCCCCAGGGACAGGGAAAAGTATGATCGCCAAAACGGTTGCTAACGCCGCCATCCTTGCGGGATACAAAGTGGTGTACCGGGAAGCCCACACCTTTTTCGAGGATCTTTTTGAAGCCACTCAACTTAAACGGAGGAAAAAGATCAGCAAACTTTTTTCCGAAACCGATCTGCTGATCATCGATGACTTGTTTTTGCGCAAGAAAATGCCGGAACAAGCCGCTGATGATTTGCTGGAAATCATTCTGAATCGGTATTCCGCAAAAAAAAGTACGCTCCTTACATCAAATCGACTCGTTGAAGACTGGGGTAAGCTTCTCAGGGACAATACAGCATCTTCGGCCATACTCGACCGCCTGCTTCATCACGGGCATCTCCTGAAGTTCGAGGGAAAAAGCTACCGCCTCAAAGAAGCAGCATCGAGGATATCGCAAAGTAAACAAAAAAAGCAGGATGAAAAAGGAAAGAATATGGACCTTTCTAAAGAAGATTTGTAAACTGAAACCGTCCTGTCGCCGGGGGATTTTGACCCGGCCACAAGTGGGGGATTTTCAGGTGGCCATCCAGGCCCAAGTTCATGACCGCCATCGAAGTAGCGAATTTATTGAGCTACTTAAGGAACTTGACACCACATATCCTCAGGAAAGCACCATCAGGATAATTTTGGACAATCACTCCGCTCATATTTCTAAAGAGACAATGAAATATCTTGCATCCAGACCCAACCGGTTTGTATATGTTCACACCCCCAAACATGGTTCATGGTTAAATCTCATCGAATCGGCATTTTCAAAAATGGCTAGAACCTTTCTAAAACATATAAGGGTCTCCTCCAAAGAAGAACTCAAAGAGCGGATAATTAAAGGCATTGCTGAAATGAACTCTGCCCCTGTCGTATTCCGGTGGAAAAAATTCGATCTTGGCGTTGTATAATTGTAAATATTTAAATGAAACGAACTACTAGTTGAATTTATTGGCATAAAAATTGAAAAAATTTTCATTTTTCGTGCCAAAATTCTCTGCGCATAATAAAAAAAATGCGCGGAACTGGCTGGAAAAATTGGAAAAGGTTCAAAAACGGTGAAACTTTAGTAATAGAAGAAAGGACAAAAGACCTTATAAAAAATATAAAACAAATGAAAACCGCAAAAGGCATTGGTCAGGATATTCAGGCATATCTCCAACTGATAATGTCCGTCGCGTTCTTATTCCAAAAAGACCAAACCCCGTTCCGAGAAAACCTTCAAACAGCTATTGTACTTATTGACAGTCTTGAAGCAGAAAATAAACATTGGGTCTTTGGGGAACTGTCGGATTTTCTGATAGATTTGATCAGCAGGGAACGTTTGGAAATAATAAAAGGGTTTATTGGGGAACTTAAAAATATTTCTCAGGATACTGCAGCGATATTCAGGCCCTTAAATTATGTGGTACGATATTTTGAGATCATTTATTCAGATGAAAAGAGTGCTAAAGAGAGAGAATCAAAAGCGCAAAGATTGCTGGACAGTATTACCAGCGAAATCAAAGATCCGGTCAAAGAAATGATTGGGCGTGTCAAAGAAAATAGTGCATGATTTCCTTTCCGAATTAGAAGCTGTCCGAAAATAACTTGAACAATTTTGAAATTCACAGATTTGAAGATTAGCCGTCAATTCAAGAATATTGTTCTTGTTAATCACGGACAGTTCCTTAGCTCCTGGGTTCGAATTTTTGCAAATACACAAAGAGGTGGTGGATCAACTTCCCGTAATTTCGTTTGTCCCCTCGAATCCTTGTTTCGAGGACCCATGGCTCCGGGTTGCGCGGTATAATAGGAGGTTGAGATGAAAAGAGTCACACTGTGTGTGTCATCATTGCTTTTGGCGGTGGGGTCTTCATCCTGCTGGGACAGTAGCGCCTCTGAAGCAACAGCCAGAGAGGTCATATTCACACCAGATGCCCCAAGGCCGGTTGGACCTTACAGCCAAGGGATCCTTTTTGGGTCCACTCTGTATCGTTTCGGTCAGATAGGTATCGACCCCAATACCGGAGGGCTGGTTCAAAGGGGGATCAAGTCCTTGAAAATCCGGGAGCAATTCTTCGGGCGGCAAATATTTTCCATTCTCCCTCCCTGTTGCGTAATGGTACTGCCATATGCGTCAAGTTTTTCTCGGTAGTTTTACAATGAACGTCGCCCCATGACCGGGAGTGCTTTTAGCCGTGATCGTGCCCCCGTACCGTTCCACGATTTTGCGGCATATGGCCAGACCCATGCCCGTGCCGCTATATTTCGCGTTATTCCCGTGGAGCCTCTGAAAGGGTTTGAATATTTTGGAGAGATAGGGTTCGTCAAATCCGATTCCGTTATCTTTGACATGGACCTCCAGAAATTCCTGCGAGTCAGAGGGATATTCATACACATGAACGACAGGCGGCTGCTCATCCCGGTATTTTAAACCATTGCTGATCAGATTTTGAAAAAGCTGGCGCATTTGAACCCTGTCTCCAAACACATCAGGGAGTGGTCCGATTTCGACCCGCCCCTGAACCTCCTCGCAAAGCACGCCCAAATCCGTTACCGCCTCTTCTACCGGTTTTTTTAGGCTAAACCGTGTAAACGGCTCTTGGGCGGATGTAAGCAGTGAGTATTGAAGAAGGTCCTGCAGCAAATCCCGCATTCGTTCGGCGGCCCGTTGCATTCTCTGAACATAGTCGCGCGTTTTATCATTCATCGTTTCCGAATTAATGCTTATCAGCCGATCCGCAAAGGTCTGAATCTTGCGCAACGGTTCCTGAAGATCATGGGAGGCGACATGCGCAAAGTCCTCGAGCTCTCTGTTGTTCTGTTCCAGCAAGATCATGTTGTTCTGCTGTTCCTCGTTCATCTTCGCCAACTCGGCGGTGCGCTCCTGCACTCTTTGTTCCAGCTCATCGCGGGATTTGCGCAGTTCTTCTTCCGCGTGGAGCTTTGCCAACGCCACTGAAAGATAATCTGCAAGTCTTTCCCAAAGCGCGATCGTTTCAGGGGTAAACTGGTCCTTTTTCCGATCATTCAGCTGGAGGAGTCCAAAAGATGCATCTCCTGAACGCAGGGCGATCAGGGCCGCTGATCCATAACCCTCAAAGCCTTGTGGCTCAAAGTATGAATAGTCCCCCCCCGCTTCAAACCGAATGCCGACCGCGTCGCAACCGGTTCGTTTCCGAAAAAAGGAGGTGGCGGCCCTGATCAGTTCTTCGGTCGAGCGAATCTCGTTCACCAGACGAAGAAATTCAACCGTGATTTCTCGTTCCCATTCGGCCTTTTTGCGGCCGGTGATATCATGGGCCACATGCACGGATCCGATCCGCTTTCCGCTTTCATTCATGAGGGGGGTCGTACTGACGAGAAAATCGCCTGAAAGGCGGTCCTCATGAACCTCCTCCACATGTTCCTTTCCGTCCGCCACAGTTCTGGAGTGGGGGCAAAACGCGGGCGGTGCCGATGTTCCGTGCACGACTTCGTAACAGGGGAGCCCGACGCATTGCTCGGGTTCGACACCCAGACGAACCGCCATGGACCGGTTCGCCCGCCGGACCCGGTGATCGTTGTCCAGGATCGTAATCATGTCCGGCACACTGTCGAATGTTCGTTCCCACTCCTCTTTGGCTGCCCGAAGGGCCTTCTCCGCCCGCTTGCTCAAGAGCGCCTGTACCATGGCAGGCGCCAGGGCTTCGAGGGCTTGCTTCTGTTCCGACATGTAGCCGCCCTCCCGGTTACCGACGGCGATCATACCGATGGTTTTTCCGCCGGAAGCCAGGGGAACCCCCAGAAAGGCCTTCAAAGGAGGATGACCTTCGGGAATGCCGATACTGTCCGGATGGGAGAAAGGATCATTGGTCAGCAGGCTTTTTCCGTCCGCAAGGACCCGGCCGTAGAGCCCATGAATCTTGAAATCGCCGGGCGGCCGGCGGTGCCCGGATTTGTCATCCATGGTGCACAATTCCCAGCCCGGGTCGCTGATGGCAATGTCGTGCAGCAACCGGTCCGGTCCGATCTCACCGAGAAAGCCGAACCGGCTTTGGGTCAACCCTTCGGCAATACGCAGACAGGTACCGCCAAGCTCCTCCTCGGTCCGGCACGTCAAGGCTTCATGAAAAACCCGGTTTATGGCCTCCAGGACGGCGTTTTGCTGTTGCGCCTTTTCCTCGGCCTGTTTGAGGCCAGTAATATCTTGAACGGTTCCGAATCCGCCGAGCAGTCCCTCTTGGGATTCGAATTCCATCTCGGCCCGCTCGCGCACCCATCTGACCGTATTCCTTACAACAATGCGGTGCTCGATGTCGTAATGTTCTCCGGCCGTGGCTTCCGACCATTTCTTATCCACGTAAGCCCGGTCATCCGGGTGAACGACGTCCAGAAATGTCGCATAGGTAAGCGGCGTACCTTTTGGGATACCGAAAATGCGATAGGTCTCGTCCGACCATTGCAGCCGGTTCTGACGGACATCCAGTCTCCAGCTGCCGGTGTGGGCCACGGCCTGGGCCCGGTTCAGATCCGCCCGGCTTTCACGAAGAGATTCCGTCAACGCGTCCCGTTCGGCCAGCAGGCGCGCCAGCTCGATGTTGCTGTAGCTCAGTTTCGACAGCTTATCGGCAAATTTCATGAAAAAGGACATGCCCGCATCCACCACTTCCCGGGTCAAGCGGGGAACTGCTTCAAGTGCCTCTATATATGCTTTTTCGTCAAATCCGTATTTTTCGGCCTGGGCCCTGAAAAACGCATAATCCAGGGGCTCTCCTTCAAGGAAAAACTGGCCGGAAAAGATATTGCCCACATGTTGCTCCCGCACCATAATCGGTGTGGCAATATCCCACATGTTGTGCTTGCATTTATAGAGTCTGGACTCGCCCGGCAAAATGTCTGCAGAAAGGTTTAGATCACTTTCGATGCAATATCTGCGGGCGTCCGGATGAACCCGATGGAAATTCGTGCAGATCTTCTGCCAACCCACCCCCACCAGCACATTTCCCTGAAGATCTACAATGCTCATTGGAATGTGCGCCAATTCGTAAAAATTATCCATGAGAGACTGAACCGCCTGAACGTCGATGATATCGGCCAACTCCAACCGCCCGATGTCCCCTTCGGGGTCCAGGATGCTGCTCAGTTTTAACCGGACCCGTTGCTCGCTTTGCCGGAGCGCATCCTCGGCCTCCTTTCTTGCGGTAATGTCCCGGCCATACACGTTGGCATAACCTTCCGACTGAAGAGAGGAAATTGCAGCGGCATAGCGTCTTCCGCCCAATGCCACATCGGTTTCCGAGGCTTTCGCCCCGGGCATGGCCTGTTTAAACGCTGAAAGAAGCGGACCCGGGAGCGGCTCACCCTCCCGGCACATCCATCCGGCCAGGCGCGATGCGGCGGGGTTGCTGTAGAGGACGATCCCGTCTTCGGAGACCCTCACTACCGGATTGGGATTTTCCTCCGGGAACCGTGCCAGCCACTCGGCCTTTTCATGGGCCTCGGCCAGGGCCTCTTGGGCCTGTTTGATATCGCATACATCCACAAAGGTGATCACCACACCTTTTATCCGGTCATCCTGGGTCCGGTAGGGGGTGATACGACGGATATACCATGAGCCGCCGTATGACCGGATTTCTTTGCTCAGCGGACTCAGATGGCTCAGCACCTCTGCAGCGTCTTCCAGCAATGTTTTGTCATAAAACCGGCATAACACGTCCGACATGGGCCGCCCCACGTCCGAAGGAATCAGGCTGATGAGTCCGGCGATGGCAGGGGTGTATTTCCTGATGTTCAGGTTCTTGTCCAGAAAGACCGTGGCAATGCTGGTGCTTGACAACAGGTTGTTGACGTCGTTGTTGGCATTTTCCAGTTCCTCGATCTTCTCTTGAAGACGTGCGTTGACCGTGTTGAGTTCATCGTTGAGAGACTGAAGTTCCTCCTTGGACGTCGCCAGTTCCTCATTGGCCGCTTGAAGTTCCTCGTTGAAAGCGGTCACCTCCTCGTTGGAGGCCTTTAATCGATCGTTGGAGCTTTCCAGCTGTCCAATGGTGTTTTGAAGCTCCTTTCTCATAATTCTCAGTTCATCCTGCAGTTGCGCAATGTCACTCTGCCCTGTTCCGTGCGGGTCGGATTCGACCGCCGGGAGAGGATGATCTTCAAAGGCGATCAGCAGCAGGCCGTCCGCCTCCGGCGGATATCTGAGAGGACTGACGGTGGCTTTGACCGGAATGGATTTCTCTCCCCGACGCACCCGAGCCCTCACCGAGACCAGCTTATTGGTCTCCACGCACTGATCGATCGAACCGCGCAAACGGGAGCGGAGGCCTTCACGGGCCATATCCACGACCTTTGTGGTCAGTTCCCCCGAAGGGATCTTGAGATAGTCTTCCACCGCACCGTGCACGTAAAGCACCCGGTATTTGCGGTCGATCATTACGCAGGCGGGTGCAAAGCGATCCAGAAGTACTTGCTGGGCAGTGGAAACCAGGCTCACCCTGCGTCCGGATGTTGCGGCGAACGCTTTTTCCGGTTTGGGGAAGGACTCGGACGAAGAAACAACCGGTATTGTGACACCCACACGGCGACCCACGCCGATGCGACGGTAAATTCGCCATTTCTTGGAAACAGGCTCAAAAAGTTCTTCATTTCCCCCGATGGTTTCAGCATTCCCCAAGAATAGAAAGCCGCTGTTCCGGAGCGAAAAATGGAACAGGGAAATGATCTTTCTTTGGACCTCCTGGTCCAGGTATATCAACACATTGCGGCATATGACCAGATCCAGCCTGGAAAAAGGCGGATCCGTGGTAAGACTCTGCGGCGCGAATATCACATGGTCGCGAATTTCCTGGGAAACATGAAAACCTCCGGCCCGAAAGACAAAAAAACGATTCCGTCTTCCGGCGGGAACGTCTTCCCCCAGCTCCTCTTCCGTATAGATTCCGGCCCGTGCCGCTGCCAGCGCGGCGGGGTTGGCATCGGTGGCGAAGATGGTGAAAGCCGTGCTTTTCCCGGTACGCTCCAACTGTTCGGTCAACAGCATGGCCAGGCTGTAAACCTCTTTGCCTGTGGAGCACCCCGGGACCCAGGCGCGAATTTCAGAGCCGGGTAAATCGGCATCCACCAGCGGCGCAATCACCTTCTGTTTCAACACCTCCCAAGCCCTTGGCTGGCGGAAGAATTCGGTAACCCCGATGAGAAGGTCCATCCTCAAGAGATCCGCCTCCTCGGGGTGCTCACGCAAAAGCTTTCCGTACAAGGCAGGAGTGGGAATGTCTGCCAGGGTCATTCTTCGCCGAATTCTACGCATCAATGTGTTTGGTTTATAACCCCGGAAATCATATCCGGCCTTTTCCCGGACAACCGCAAGCACCTCCTTGAGCGCTTCTTCAGGATATTGCCACGCCTCCGATCTTTCAGCCTGCGTGTCCTTGCGGATTCGATCCGCCAGCTCAATAATAGCCCCGGCCAAACCGTCCAGCGGCAACCGCATGTCAGAGATGCCTGATTTCAACGTGGCCTGGGTCCTTCCGGACGTCGTGCCGCGGCCGGCTTTTTCCCTCATGGCCCAGCCTCCTGCCGCCCGAATCTCGGAAAGCCCCACCTCGCCGTCACTACCGGTTCCCGCCAGCACGACGCCACAGGCGCGATGCCCCTGGTCGGAAGCCAGGGCACAGAAAAAATGGTCGATGGGCATCCGCAGCCCGTCACATTCAACAGGATAATGCAAACTGAGCACGGCGCCGGTAACACCCAGAAACCTGTCAGCGGGCACCACATGGATGCGGTCCGGCAACAGCGGCATGCCGTCACCGGCCTCCACAACGGGAATCGCGGTTTTGCCCGACAAAGATCTCAAAAACCGATTCTTTCCCGCAAATCCTGAATGCCCGACAATCACAAAGGCGATGCCGTGGCCCGAGGGCATGGTTGAAAATATTTGCGCCAAGGCCCTTGATCCGTTTTCAGGTGCGCCCACGGCCACGACAAGCATCGGATGGTTTTCACTGTCGTCCGGTTTTTCAGCATCTTCGCGCCGGGTCGATCCGGGGCTTTCCGTTGAACTCTCGTCGACCATTTTGTGCTCCTAACATACCGAACTTACAACGTTTTAAAAAGAAGGTGATGGGTCGTCATTCGCCCGTTTGGGAAACGATAACCCAACCTCCTGGGATTATCAACGATAATATGTGCGTTACGAGCGTTGCGAGGGGACGGGAAGAAGGCCATGACTTTGTTGATAACCTTGGTTTGATCCTGGAAGAAACCGAAACATCGTGCTATGCTTGGTCGTTACGTCCGGATCATTTTCACCTCTTGTCGAGGACGGGCCTGGTGCCTGTTGCCACTGTGATGCGAGGGATTATCTGGGTCTTTCGCCCGAGGGTACCGCGCTGGGCATTCCTCTGTATCGGTTCATGATCCTTCTGGACGGGACGAAATCCGTCAGGGATCTGCAAGCCATCTTCATGCGGCAGCAAGGGAGCATGCTGGTGAATGCCGAAGAAATTCTGGAATTGCTGAAAAATCTGGATCAAGCCTATCTTCTCGATTCAGAAGCCTTTCAATCGGCGAAAGGCGGGATTATTTCGGAATTCACCGGCAAACGAATCAGGCCCTCGGTCCACAGCGGCGGGAAGGGTGACCGTTCAGGATGTTTTCCGTTCGGCAATAACCTTCCCTGCGCTAGAGTAGCATTTTTACCGGTTTTGGCACAAAAAAAGGGGCACGTCGATTGACGTAACCCCTTAATTTCATTTTATGGTGGGCGGTCGGGGATTTGAACCCCGGGCTTCCACCGTGTGAGTGTGTATTGTAACTATTTGAAATCGTTGACATTATATTCCGTTGTTGTCTTTTATTATCTTTTATTAACCGGTTAGGGAACTTGCAAGTTTCCGCTATTATCTGTTATTATCCCCTGGAAGTTTTTGTTTTGGTGACCAGATGGTGACCAGACTTACAGTAAAACTTTCAGCATACGATTTGTAGGGTAGGTTTTGCGGACCTAAAAGGCGGGAATGCCGACCGTCTTTCCCTGGCAATAAAATTGACAAAAAACTACACAAAAGACTTGACAAAATATTTTTGTTTTCTATTATAAATCATAAATCGGTGATTTATGGGAGTTTAATCATGGAGTCATATACGAAAAAAGAGGTGGCGGCTGAAACGGGCTTACCTCCACGAACAATCCACTACTACACGGATCGGGGTCTAGTAGTCCCAGACGTTGAGAATCCGATTGGCAGGGGGACCACCAGAAGGTATTCATCCGAAAACATCGTTGAATTTCGCATTATTGAGCACTTGAAGAAGTGTGGTCAAAGTCTGGAAGTGATAGAAAAGATTTTGCCATTCTTTCGTGAAGGGAAGGATCGGAAGCAGGGATGGTGGGTCAACGCAATAACGGGTAGCGAATGCACTGAGAAGGCATATGGGGTTATCGCCTATACCCCCGGCAATGAGTTCCGCTCAAAACTTTTTGTCCAGAGTTCCGATGTTGCCCATCTCTGGAGCACCAATGGAGAGCCCATATCATTTCAAAAAAGAATCGAGCTCTTTCAGGGGCAATCCATTGCTACCGTTTTTGACTTAGAGCAGATTATCAGGAATGTAATGGCGTAGGAGGGCAATTTTTTTTGATTTCTATAAATCACAAGCCACTGATTTATGAACATAAGAGGAGGTAGGCATGATCAAAAAGAACACAAATCTAATCTTGGCCCTTTGTGACAAAGGGTGGACTCAGCGCCAATTATCAAAACAGTCAAATGTCCATGAGACGCGAATTTCGATGATCACAAATGGCCGGTTGATACCGTCTTCATCCGAGGCCGTTCGGATTGCCCAGGCGCTCAACTGTGAACCTGAAGAATTGTTTTCGAATATTGCGTGACGTTTTGGAGGGGCATGAAATGTCGAAAAAAGTTTTAGCCAGCATTGGCGGAAAATTATTGACCGTGGATGAACTTTGCGAACTTCTTAGCGTCAACAGGGGTTGGATATATAAAAATGTCCAGCGCCGGGCGATACCATTCATCAAAGTTGGTCGGCATCTCAGGTTCTCAGAAATTTCCATAGACCAATGGCTACATGAAAATCAAACACCAGCCGAGTGATCAGCACAGCGATGAAACAGAGGATTGAAAATCATTTCAGGGGCAATTACCGGATATTTTACGAAAAATATCTTTCCAGCGTTAAACACCTTAGCGGCAACGAATACCAGGCTCTTTGTCCGTTTCATGATGACCGTGAACCATCTTTGAATTTTAACAGCGAGAATGGGCTTTATTTCTGTCATGGATGCGGAAAAAAGGGGCACCTTTTCCATTTCTACGGCAAGCTGAAGGGACTGGACACCCAGGTGGACTTCCCAAAGATTTTGAAGGGTATCGCTTCCGATTTCGGGATTCAATACCAGGAAAAAAGATCCCGAATTGTAAAAACCTATGATTACACAGATGAAGCCTGGAATTCTCTTTTCCAGGTGTGCCGTATGGACCCTAAAGACTTCCGGCAGCGGCACAAGAACGGGAATGGCTGGGTGTGGAATCTGAAAGGCGTCAGAAGGGTTCTTTACCAACTACCGAAGGTCATCAAGGCGGATGAGGTTTTGGTTGTTGAAGGGGAGGAAGACGCCGACACGGTGGCCAGCCTGGGTTTTACTGGCACCACCTGCCCAATGGGCGCCGGAAAATGGCTTCCTGAATACAATGAAGCCCTTCAAAATAAATCAGTTATTCTCATTCCGGACAATGACACCAAGGGCCGGGAGCACATGGTCAAGGTTGCCGCTTCCCTGAGAGGCACAGCCAAAAATTTGAAATGGATCGACCTCCCCGGCTTGTCAAGCAAGGGGGATCTGTCCGACTGGGCAGCTAAATTTGATGATCCTACAGAAGCTGGCGAACGGTTGGCGGTCATGATCAGTCAGGCCGGACCATATCAACCTTCCAAAATATCAACAATTGAAGACGTTGTTCTTGAATTGAATGAATTCCGAAAGATGAAGCTCCCGGAAAAAAGAGCGTTGTTGGTTCCGTGGCTTTCGGAACAATCAATCATATTGCTGACCGGATGGCGTGGGACCGGAAAAACATGGTTTGCTATGTCCCTTATAGATGCCATTACAAAAGGCGAAGGCTTCGGGCCATGGCCTATAGGAATCTCAATCCCCTGTCTTTACTTGGAAGGCGAAATGGCCGCCCAGGACGTCAAGGAGCGGTTGGAGGCCTTAAGTGAAGATGTAGATAGAAAAAATCCTCTGTATGTATACTCCGACGCCTACGCGAACAGTTTAGGACTTCCGAGGGCAAACCTCCTTTCCGAAAAATGGCGTAGCACCATGAAACGAGTTTTGACCACCAGAAAGATCAAACTTTGGGCGGTTGACAATGTGGCATCATTGACCGGGGGCATCGATGAAAATTCCAAAAAGGATTGGGATCCCATCAACACATGGTTGCTTGAACTTAGGTTTGCAGGAATATCGACCATCCTCCTACATCATACAAACAAGACCGGCGGGCAACGGGGAACTTCGGCTCGAGAGGATAACATCGATATTTCCATCACTCTCAGAAGACCTCCAAACTATGTGCCGGAAGACGGCGCCAAGTTCATTGTCGCGTTTGAAAAAGCAAGGGTACGGTCTGCAGACCTGAAATTGATTGCCGATACTCCTGGATGGCCACCTGAAAATCCCCCACTTGTGGCCGGGTCAAAATCCCCCGGCGACAGGACGGTTTCAGTTTACAAATCTTCTTTAGAAAGGTCCATATTCTTTCCTTTTTCATCCTGCTTTTTTTGTTTACTTTGCGATATCCTCGATGCTGCTTCTTTGAGGCGGTAGCTTTTTCCCTCGAACTTCAGGAGATGCCCGTGATGAAGCAGGCGGTCGAGTATGGCCGAAGATGCTGTATTGTCCCTGAGAAGCTTACCCCAGTCTTCAACGAGTCGATTTGATGTAAGGAGCGTACTTTTTTTTGCGGAATACCGATTCAGAATGATTTCCAGCAAATCATCAGCGGCTTGTTCCGGCATTTTCTTGCGCAAAAACAAGTCATCGATGATCAGCAGATCGGTTTCGGAAAAAAGTTTGCTGATCTTTTTCCTCCGTTTAAGTTGAGTGGCTTCAAAAAGATCCTCGAAAAAGGTGTGGGCTTCCCGGTACACCACTTTGTATCCCGCAAGGATGGCGGCGTTAGCAACCGTTTTGGCGATCATACTTTTCCCTGTCCCTGGGGATCCGATTAAAAGCGCATCGTGTCCCTCCCGGATAAATTTTCCGCTCACCAGTTCATAGATGTCCATCTTGGGCAGTTTCGGATTGAAGCCCCAATCAAACTCGGTCAGGGTGGGTTGCTCCGTGAGACCGGATGCCTTGAGGCGCGTTTGTGTAAGGCGACTTTTTCGGTAATCCAGTTCGTCCTGGATCAGACAGGCAAAGACCTCAGTAAAAGAAGCGCCCTGATTGGCCTGGACGATTCGGGTCTCCAGGGTGGCGATCATACCATGGAGCCGGAGGGTTTTGAGATGCTTTTCCATTTCAGCCAGTGACATGTTCATGTTTCCTCCTTCATCCTGTTTTCAAAATATCCCGTGCCTGCGTAGTGTTTGAATCTGTTCCACCGACATGTCCGCCGGGTCCTTTATGGATTCCGGAATGGGCTTGGGTTTCTCACCATTGAAAGACACCAACTGTTCCCAGTCAAATACAGTGACGGGAAAACCGTGGTGAAAGAGCCTTTCCCGTACCTGCAAAGCCCCAGTTTTCCCCGCCGGATCACGGTCCAAAAACAACAGGATGCGAGGAAACCGAACCCGGGAACGGATCCACACCAACCGCTCGATCTGCCCCAAGGAGATGGCATTTCCCATTAGCGCCACGGCATTGCGGCAACCGGCCTCCACAAGCTTTGCTACGTCGAAAAATCCTTCTGTCAGGATCAAGCCGAACATATTTGTTTGACCCAGTGCCGCTTCATCCAGCAGGATGTTATCCTGGTTGTAGATCTCCCAGGCTTTCTTAAACGGATAACTCCAGTATTTTCCATTGAGCTCTTCTTGTTCCATACTCAGTGCTCGTCCCGTATGGGTGAGAATCACCGGTTGAAGACCCTGGCCATTTTCTCTTACACCACGGACCTGAAACACCAGCCGCGAGTTAAGCGGTGAACCTGTCTTCGCCCATGACCGCCGGGGGAGAAACCCACACCCCAGGTATCGACAGGTGGTGGCCGATATGCCCCGCCTGCATAACTCAGGATGATCGGTTCGCAAATAACGACGCAAATCGATTTTAATGGCTGGATTTGTACCTGTGTTTGCGGCTTTCTCTTTCTGTTTGACCAAACTTTTCGGATGATTTGCCGTCGCAATCCCTTCTTTAACCATCCACCGGGCCACCTCGGACATGGTCATTTCCCGGCCTTTTTGGAGCAGCATCTCCCGGCAGAACTGCATGATGCCACCCCCTTTGCCGCTACTGAAGTCCTTGAAAATGTTCTCCGACAAACTGACATGCATTGAGGCCTTCTCTTCATGGGTAAAGGGCGATTTGATCCATATTTCATCGTCCCGGCGGCTCCTTTTAGGATCCACCTCAAGGTCAAAAACCCTTATCACCTCCAGCCAGCTGGCCTGTTCCCAAACCTGAGACAGTTTTACCCGAGATTCGGTAACAATCGGTCGGGATGATCCTCCAGCAGCATGTTGATTCCAGAAAACCGCATAGTCTTCTCCCGGCCGAATCAGGGGATGGTTCTGGGTGAGTTGTTCCGTCTTTTTTTCATCGTCTGCCATGCGCTCCACCATACGCCGCAATGCCTTGGAGCTTTTCAATCCGTTTGCCTTTGCCAGTTCGGCGGCTTTTTCCACATACCTTGCCGGGTAGTGCCGGACCAGATTGATCAGGCCATACATCCGGCGCTGGCCGCTTCGGCCTTCTTCGGTAAACCACGTTTCACACAATGAGAATGTATGGGGTCCAATGGCTTCGGCCCGTGCCAGCAACCTGTCCGTTTGCCGGGAGGGATTAAAAATTCGGTCCCGCGGTTCCATCAAAAGGGACCCCGGCATACGACCCTTTGGATGGCGGCGAATCACTTCCATCCGTTGAGGGTCCAGGATTTCGATCTCTTTGTCATAGACCCTTACCACCACCTGACTGTAAAGGGGCGCCGGATTGGCGGCGTAGTAACAATTGTCCAACTGGATGGTGCCGTCATCGTAAACCGTCCGGATTTCCTGTCGAAAATACACAAACGGCGACAAGGGCAAAGGCAGAAGGCAGGGTTTTTCCTCCTGGAACATTTCTTCAACCTGTCTTTTGGCCCGGCCATGAATGCGAGGCGCCGCCCAGCGCTTTTCCCAATGCATGAGCCAATCATTCTGAGCGTCAATACAATCGAATTTCCGGCCCTTCAGGGCGGTATTCTGTGTGTACTTAACCCCGTTTTCCACCGTCCCTTTTCGGTTCGGATCCTTCACCCTTGCCGGGTCTGCCGCAACGTCGTAATGAGACAACATCGCGGCATATAACGTATTAAGCTCGGGATCATAAATATCAGGCTTGATCACGCCTTCCTTAAGGTTATCCAAGGCTACATATCCCGGGCATCCGCCAAAATACCGGAATGCTTCCTCATGCAGCCTGCACCATGTTTCCTTGCTCGATTTCCACACCACTTTCCGGAAGGCCCGCCCGGAATATTTCAACACCATGACAAACAAGCGAGGCCGGCGATGTTTTCCGCTGTCATGAAGCGTCGGCGCTCCTGTTCCATAGTCAACCTGGGCCTCTTCTCCGGGAAGAAATTCAAGTCGGTCAAACTGACGCGGGTCCTTTTTTTTGAGTCTTCGAACGAACCGCTTTACGCTGTTGTATTGATGCGTGAATGCGAACAGTTCCACCAGGTCCTGGTAGATGGCCATGGCGTTTCGACCCAGCCTCAGTTGTTCTTCAATCCACTTTCGATGCGGTTCGCAGGCCGAACCATTCTTCGGAGGGTTCTCCAAAGCCGGTGGCCGGGGTGGGGGATTTTGAACAGGAAGAACCGAAGACCCGGTGTCCACCCCTTCTAAAGTGGGGTAGATTGAAGACTCAGTTTCTTCAAAAATTGCCCGATGATGCAGCTGAGCATATCTCCGGATGGTTTTTCGGTTGATCCCGGTCTTCCGGTTGATCTCGCGTTGACTGAGTCCCTTTTCCAGTAATGTTATGACTGTTGCTTTCAAATTCGGCTTCAAAACGTTCATCCTTCCTTCCCCCATTCGTGGATTTCACAAATGGGAGTAGTTACGTTCTGTCGCCTTTTTCAGCAATCTCTACTGGAAAATCAGACTGGCTGGGTGGGGGATTTTGAGGTGGCCACAAGTGGGGGATTTTGGGTGGCCATCAGGGCCGATACTGAATTCCATCTAACACAGAATGAAGAAACCGGGCTGGTCTGGACATACGGAGAAGTTAAAAAACAGACGCGTATAGAGGTTTTGAAATTATTGGATGAAGGCATGTCAAATAGCTCAATAGCGGAGATATTGGGGCTTACCCGGGGACGTGTAAGTCAGCTCCGAAAATCGGGACTTGATGCGGGGTTTATTGGCAAAAATGGGAAGCTCACACAGTCGGGATTTTGCCATGTTTACGGGACCGAATAACCCTAAACTCTGCCCTAAATCGCACATTCCGCACCTGCTGTACGAGTTTTCTGAATTATAAAATCGTCAATAAAACCAATATGTTGTCGATTTTTCTGGACATTTGTTTCCTAATAATCCATAATACGCTCAAAACTCTATTTTTTGGGGCCGTTTATGGAGCAATTGAATGTCATTACGAAAAGGGTCGATGTTCTTCCCATGGTAAAGTACTACATTGATCAGCTCGGGATCTATGGGCTTTTTTCGAAATACGTCAAGAAGCCGGAACAATCGCCAGTTGATCCTGCTCAAATTCTTTCGGTTGTGGTAGCCAATATCATATGTGCATCACAACCCCTTTATAAAGTTGAACAATGGGCCGCTGATTACATGGATGGACTAAGTGAATATGGGCTCAACGCTTCAATGTACAATGACGATCAAATTGCCAAAAAGCTTGACTGTCTTTTCAAGGCAGACCGAAATTCCTTTATGTGTGAATTGAGCGCAAATGCCATTGGAGTATATCTGCTTGAAACAAGACAGATCCATAATGACAGCACATCGGTTACTTTCACCGGCGAATATGAAAATCAACACCCCGGAGCCGTTAAACTGAAATACGGTTTTAACAAGGACCATCGGCCTGACTGCAAACAAATCGTTTTTGGTCTGAATATCACGGCTGATGGAAATGTCCCCTTATCATTTGAATTGTTTGATGGAAACCGCACTGACGATACAACCCATGTCCCCAATTGGAATGCCCTCCGGGAATTCCTGGGAGAGTCGGATTTTATTTATATTGCCGACTGCAAACTATGTTCACAGAAAAATCTGGACCATATCCATGAACACGGTGGAATATTTATTACGATCGTTCCCAAAAACCGATCTGAAGTCAAACAGTTCCACGAATTTCTAAAAACAAACTCCATCGAATGGCAATATGCCTATGAAACGCCAAACAGCCGAAAAAAAGCAGAAACCATCCTATACAAAACATACGAAGGCGAGCCTTCCAAAAATGGATATCGTATCATTTGGGTTCACAGCAGTGCCAAAGAAAAACAGGATAAAAGCCGCCGAGACAACAGGATCGCCAAAGCCGATCTCCAACTCACTGAACTTTCTTCCCGGCTCAATCAATACAACCTCAAGACAAAGGAACAGATTGAAAAGGCAATCAAGAAGGCAACCAAAGGTACATTTGATCTTTTCCAAATTCAGCTCATCGAGGACAAACAAATTGTTCAGCGCCAGATAGGTCCTGGAAAGCCGGGACCGAACACACAATACAAAGAAGAAGAAAATATATCCTACTGCCTCGAGTGGGAATTGGATCACAAGGCCATAAACAATCTGGCTGCCCGCGATGGCATTTTCCCTCTCATTACAAACGCTGAAATGGAAGCGGCAGAAGTCCTTAAAGCCTATAAAAATCAACCGTATCTGGAAAAAAGAATGTACACGGCCAAGTCCATTTTAAAGGTCGCTCCCGTTTTTCTCAAAAAGACGGAGCGAATCGAGGCGATGACCTTTCTCTATTTCATCGCACTAATGATTGTCAGCCTTATGGAACGTAATATTCGAAAGAATATGGCTGAGCAAGGGGTTGAAAAACTGCCCATTTTACCCAACGGCATGAATACCAAAAAACCAACATGGAACAATCTCAACTACTTTTTTAAAAATGTTCATCTCAGCATGGTTGAAAAGCAAGACAAAATCATTCAAACAGTTACAAAGGGTGTCACCCAGTTGCACGAATTTGTGTTGAAATTATTAGGTGTTCCGCCGTCTGTATACGCTGCTATCCAAGACCGATGGTGGCTTTTCAAAAACTCGGAATTAGGTCAAAATTTGAACTCAACATAATTCGGAAAACTACGCTCTAATCGTGCGAAATGTAAGCTAAATGTTGTCAGCCACAATAAATAGCAAAGAACCGGCTCAAAATATCTGATTATTCCACCGGTGGTTTATTGGAACCGGTATTGTAAAGTGAGACTACCCCTTCTCGGCAAGTGCAAGTTTTTCAGCCTTTTGTCGGAAGGATTGAACGGATTCCTTCCCAAACCCTCCAGCCTTTTCGGCAAATGCAACTGCTTTTCGATAGTACTCAGCAGCGTCCCGGTTTTTTCCCTGAGCTTCATAGAGTTCAGCATAACGATGAAGGCCATCGATCTCCTCAGGATATTGTCGCAAGAGCTTTCGGCACACCGCCTCGGCTTCATCAAACTTCTTGTCTTGAATCAAGTCCGGCACCTGATTTGATAAATTGTCCAAATCCGTATAAATAAAGGTCCCTCCAATAGGTAATTTGGAGGCGTTGAGACAACATTTTTTATATTTTTTGCCGCTGCCGCATGGGCAGGGCTCATTACGTCCGATTTTTTTCATATGCAGCTTCGATACCCTATAGATTTAACCATAGAAGAATACAATGAGCAAAAGGCCTGGGAACATGCGGAGCTTGATCATTGTCCCTTTCATCCCGAGGGAGGATGCGACCTGGCCAGGCATGGCACCTATCCCAGGAAATTTCCAGAATACTGTCTGGTACCTCGATGGTACTGCCCGAGTGCGCACAAGACCATCAGCCTGCTGCCTGATTTTCTTGCATCTCGCTTTCCGGGAACTTTAGACGAAATCGAGCAGGCCGTCAATACAGCCGGATCATGCAAAAGCCAGGAAGAAGCGGCTTTTGTTTTGAGACCGGAGATATCTCTTCCATCAGGGCTTCGCTGGCTGAGGCGGAGGATCCAATATGTAAAGGAGGCACTGACAATTCTGGCCGGACTTCTTGTGACCGAATGTGCTCCGGATCTTGAATCATTCCGCAATAAATTCCGCACAAACAGGGTGCTGATCAAATTGCGTGAAATGGGTCGGGAATATCTGCCATCCATGCCGCCTATTGTCGGATTCGGCCCCCGTTCCGGCAAGCGGTATTGCCACCTTGGGTTTTCCAACAATTGATGGGGACTGTTTATGCCCGTTTGATGGGGTAAAAGGCTTCCGTTCGCCAATTTTTTTATAAGAATGGAGGTTTTAGATGGCAGAAAACGAACTACAAGAGCAGGTGGCGCTATTTCGCTACGGGATTATCGCGGATTTTGTTCATTTGCCGCCCGGATCAAGAGGGCTTTACGCTCAGATCAGGAAGAAAGCAGGGCAGGAATATGTTATTCCCGGCTCCAGACGCACCCGTGTGGCTGAAGAGACGATCCGTTCATGGTTGAAAAAATACCGCAAGGGCGGTTTTGACGCCCTACTGCCCAAAGAGCGCACGGACAAGGGGGAAACGAGAAAGCTGCCCCTTGAGATTTCGGATTTACTTCTTGAGGCCAAAGAAAAAGAACCGGAACTAACCGTTCCGCTGTTAATCAAGAAAGTCAGAGCATCCGGCAACATTCCCGATGATGTTCGGATGCCCAGATCCACCGTGTATAAACTGCTGGCACGCCACGGGTTAACCCGAAAGATTACATCACCTGATAGAGACCATCGTCGCTTCGCCTACCTCAATGCCGGGGATTTGTTCATGAGTGATGTCATGTACGGTCCGGCGGTCAGGAAAAATGACGGCAGGAAACGAAAAACCTATCTCATCGCTTTTATTGATGATGCGACCCGGGTGATCCCCTATGCCGCTTTTGCCCATTCGGAAAATACCGCTGCCTTCATGGAGGTGTTGAAACAAGCCGTTTTAAGGCGAGGTATCCCCATGCGGCTTTTTGTGGATAACGGATCAGCTTTCCGGTCACAGCATTTATCCCTGGTCTGCGCAAAACTCGGCATAACCCTGATTCACGCCAGACCCTACCATGCAGCGGCCAAGGGAAAAATCGAGAGATGGTTCAGGACGGTACGATTGCAGTTTCTCCCGATGCTTTCGGAAAAACATATGTTGAATCTGAAAGCGATCAACAGAGCACTTTGGACCTATATCGAAACAGAGTACCACCGTTCGCCCCATCGGAGTCTCTGCGAAACGCCCCTTGATCGCTGGGCCAGAGTGGGTGAGAAGGTCCGATATCCCGAACCGGGCGATGACCTGGACGACCTTTTCCTTTTTGAATCAAAACGCAAAGTGCAGAAAGACCGTACCGTAAGTCTGAACGGTATGGCCTATGAAATTGACGCTTCCCTGGTGGGAGAGACCGTAACACTCCGCTACAACCCTTCCGAGCAGGGCAAAGAGATAAAGGTCTGTCACAACGGCCGTTTCGTCCAAAAGGCGAAACTGGTGGACACCTACGCCAATTGCTTTGTGAAACGTGATCGCCCGTCTAAAACCATTGAAGCACTTGATCCTGAAAAGGCCGTCGATCATAAGCGGGAAAGCAGACCCAAACAACCTGTTAACTTCAGCAGGATCTCCGAAGCCGAAAAGGGGGATGGCTATGTATAAAAAGGTCTATGGGCTGACCCACTACCCTTTTGAAAAAGATCTGGAACCGGACAAACTGTTTGGTTCAAAAGCTGCTGATGAGCTTGAAGCCCGGCTCCATTATCTGTTGAAGCTGCGCGGTATCGGGCTTGTCACCGGAGAAGTGGGCAGCGGGAAAACCAGTATCTGCCGAAAGATGGCCGCTTCTCTGAATACGGGTCTGTACCGGGTGTTTTACGTTCCTCTGACCACCGGCAATGTAACGGATATCTACAAATCCATTGCCTGGGAAATGGGGCTAACCACGGAACGGAGCCTGGCAGCCCTTTATCGTTCCATCCATATGGAGGTCAACCGACTCTGTCTGGAATCCAAAATCAGGCCAGTGCTGATTATTGATGAAGCGCAATACTTGAGAAACGAGGTCCTCGAAAACCTCAGGCTGCTGACAAACTATGAGATGGACTCACAAAATCGTCTCTGCATGATATTTGTTGGCCAGGCCGAGTTGAGGCGACGGCTTTCACTGTCCGTCCATGAGCCTTTGGCTCAAAGGCTTGTGGTGCGTTATCACATATCCGGTCTTGCAAAAGAGGAGTTGCTCCCTTATCTGAAACACCGGCTTGAGTTGGCCGGAACCCAGATGGATCTTTTTGAACAGCCGGCTCTTGAAGCGCTTTTTCAGGCGACAAACGGTCTGCCACGCAAAATCAATCTGCTGGCACACCTCTCATTGAATGTGGCGGCACTGCAGAATGCCCAGCTTGTATCGGCTGAACATATTCTTACCGCAGTGGAGGAAACGGGATAGTGCTAAACCTGCATAATCAGATTCGGTGAAACAGAGGCGAGCTCTGCTGAGGAGCAACTCGCCAAGGGATAGCCGGATAGGCGACGACGAAATATCGTCATCGGGAGGGGAGTCTTCGGGCTCCCCTTTTTTATGTGATATTTCCGAGGAGCCTTCATGCCTAAAAAAACCTCGGGGTTTGGGGCAGAGCCCCAAGGGTTTTCTCGAAACAGCACCCCGATCAGAAGATAGGCAGTCCGTCACGCATCGCCTTGCAACGATAAATCAATCAGGCAAAAACAAAATATTCTTCGTGCTTTATTGTGGACAATATCCGGTGGGATAATGTGAACGGCAACACCTAAACTTTAGCCCTAAACTTTAGGGCTAAACTAAACACTAAATTTCCCTAAACACATACTGCGTAACATTCTGAAATTGCATGGAATTAAAGCCAAGCAAAAACTAAACACCCCAGTTTAGTTTAGCCCCCCCCTTATAGGGGGGCTAAACACTAAACTTTTTCATTTTTGACCGGAGAAAAACCATGAACCCTTTTTTAGAAGAACTCATGAAGCAAAACCGTCCCATACGCGCACGGGAGATTGAAGAGGCGATCAAAAAATTCCGCTGCGATCATTGCGCCCATTGGATCTTGGATCTTGGCAAGCGTATGGCTTGGGGAACCTGCCAGATTGATAAACTCCCCCACAAATGGACGGCGAATTGCCTCCATCCCGATAAGTTCCGGATAGGCGGACTGCACGCGGTGAACCGGAGACGGCGAAGATGAAAGCGATCGTTTCGAACCGGATTTTGCTTCAGGACGTGCCCCCATCTTTTGGTCGGGAGCTCACAGACCGGTTGACGCTTTTAAATCCGAAGTGGATCGAAAACAAAAAAATGGGCCGGTGGAACGGCAAGACCGAAAAGTTTCTGGAGTGCTACGAGTGGCGTGATCACGGCCTTTCGGTTCCGCGAGGGATGTTATTTGAAATTGGGAAGATGGCTCATGAGCACGGTTTGCCTGTGGATTGGCAGGATAAGACCCGGATCCTTCAGCCGGTCAATTTTGAGTTTAAAGGGAAACTCCGTGATTACCAGGCCCGGGCATCCAGTTCGATAGCGTCGCAAAGAGAAGGCGTTTGTCAGTCTCCCACCGGATCCGGGAAAACTGTTGTCGCTCTTTATGTCATCGCCGAACGGCAACAGCCAGCGCTCATTGTGGTTCACACAAAGGAGCTCCTGAACCAGTGGCTTGAACGAATTCAATCCTTCCTTGGAATCCCCGTTAAAGAGATCGGGAGCATCGGCGCCGGAAAGAAGCGGATCGGGGACCGGATTACCGTGGCCATGGTGCAAACCCTTTACAAGTGCGTCCATGAGGTGAGCCCGTTCATTGGCCATCTGATTGTGGACGAATGCCACAGGACTTCCAGCCGGACATTTACGGAGGCTGTGACCGCCTTTGATACCCGGTATGTTCTAGGACTTTCAGCGACCCCATACAGGCGTGATAGATTGAGCAAACTCATCCATTGGCACTTGGGGCCCCAGGTGCATTCCATTGACCAGGCCGAACTGACCGAAAACGGCGCCATTCTTCCCTTCACTGTGAAACAGATCCAAACAAATTTCACGACCAACCTCGATGCTTCGGCCGAATATTCGAAAATGCTTTGTGAACTCGTAGCGGATCCGGAAAGGAACCGCCTCGTGAGCCGAGAGACAGCACGGCAAGCGAAAAACAGCAGTTCGATTTCGCTAGTCCTCTCAGACCGGAGAAAACACTGCCTGGCCATAGCGGAAGCCCTGGGGCGAGATTTTGGCATCCGTGCAGACCTGTTGACCGGGGACCTTTCAAAAAGCGCCAGGGCCCGGACTATTGAAAGGCTGAATGCCGGAAAATGCCGGGCGCTCGTGGCGACATCACAGCTTGTGGGTGAAGGTTTTGACTTGCCCGCCCTTGGCGCCGTTCTTTTGGCAACGCCCATGACATTCAAGGGACGGGTTCTGCAGGCCATCGGCCGGGCACTTCGGCCATCTCCTGGGCAGGATCACGCAACCGTAATCGATTTTGTGGACCATCACGTGGGTGTGCTCAAGGCCAGCGCCAAAGCCAGGATGCGAACCTACCGGGAAGCGGGAGCAATTCAATGAAGCAGAACTGGCCCAGCGTTACAACCGTTCTTTCGGTCTTCAGCGATTTTTCGAAAATCCGCCCAGACGTGCTGGAACGGGCGGCCGAACGAGGGACCCGGGTCCATGACATTTGCTCGAGTATCGCCCTGGGATTTTTCCCTGGGAGTGTATCCGAGGATCTGGCCGGGTACGTTGTGAGCTTCCGGAAATGGTTTGCCCTGGTGGATGAGGTGTTGCTCATCGAGGAACGGATTTTTGATCCGGTTTATCAGTTTTGTGGAAAGCCCGATCTTGTGGTGAAGCTTCGAGGCGATGGATCCCCGCGGTTGATCGACCTGAAAACGCCCTTGGCGAAAGGGAAGCTCTGGAGTGCCCAAATAGCAGCGTATGAAAATCTCTTCAAGGTCAAGACCGGCTTGGAGTGCCACCACTCTGGAAGTTTAAGGCTTAGACCGGACGGCGCTTTCCCGTTGTTCGATGAGTATCGGCATACGGAAGCGGATCTTCACGCTTTCTTGTGTGCCTTAACCGCTTACAGATTTTTCAAAGAGGAGGATTGACCATGTCGTTTAATTTCGCAGAAGTAGAAAGCCCTGAAACCTTAACCCCGGCGCCCAGAGCCCCCCTCGATCTGGAGGGAGCAAAGCAAGCCTTTGAGCCCTACCGCCAGAAGATTGCTGACATGCAGGCCCAAGCGGATGCTTTGACGGTCGATTCCGATGAATCCCAGGAAACGGCCGTTGAATCTGCGGCCCAGGCGAAACGATTATTGAAGGCCCTGGATGAGGAGCGGAAGCGGCTTATCAAGGAGCCAGATCAGTTCGTAAGAAGCATGAACGCTTTTGTCCGTTCGTTCCGAAAACCCCTTGATGCTCTGGTGGGTACCATACGCGGGAAGATAGGTGATTTCCAATATCAAAAGGAGCTGGAACGGCGGAAGATTGCAAAGAGGATGGAGGAAGAAGCGGCCGCCAGAAAAGCGAAGCTCGAAGCCGAGGCCAAGGAATCCGGTGTGGAACCGCCCCAGGTGATGCCGGTACCGGCACCCAAACCGGACACCACAACGCGAACGGAGAGCGGTGCCACCGCATCAATCAGAACCCAATGGGTGGGAGAGATCCAGGACCCGCAAGCGGTGCCCCGGGAATACTGCTGCCCGGATCAAAAGGCGATCGACCAGGCCGTTAAGTTGGGGGTCCGTGAGATTCCCGGCGTGAAGATTTATGAAAAACCCATCACCGTTTTGAGATCGTGAAAGGAGATCATCATGAACGCACGAACAGAATCCAAAGCTCTGGCCCCCATTGAGGACGGCCCCAAAAATTACGCAATGCTTCCGGACCGTCATGAATGGAACGTTCTGCAGGCCATGGCGAAAACTGCCAGCAACACCCGTTTCTTTAGCCAACTGGGCGGGGAAGCCGGAATCCTCTCAATCATGCTTTATGCCAGGGAATTGAACATTCCCCCCATGGCGGCGGTTATGGGAGGTTTTCACAACATTCAAGGTCGCGTCGAAATGAGCGCCAGGCTCATGACCATGCGTATCCGTCAGGCCGGGCACGCCCTGAAATTGAAACACTTGGATCATGAGAAATGCATCGTTTACGGAAAGCGGACAGACACCGGTGAGGACATGGAGGCTGGCTACACATTTCAGGAGGCCCAAGAAGCAGGGCTTGCTAAAGACGGGTCGAATTGGATGAAATTCCGTGAGGACATGTTGTGGGCCCGGGCCATTTCCAGGTTGGCCAGGCGTCTTTATCCGGACGTGGTTGGGACCGCCTACATCGAAGGCGAAATTCTTGAAATGATCCCCACCCGGTCGGAGACAAGATACCTTCCCGAAGAATCAAAAGCGGTTGCACCTGATTTCGATTCCCTGGAGAAAAAGCTCGCCTTTGATGAAGAGATTCCGGAGGACGTCGACCGGGAAAGGCTCGAAGGGTACGCCCGGATTTGTGCCGACCATTTCGGCCAGGACCTGGAGGAATTCAAACAGAAGATCCTTGACGGAAATCAGATGGAGGATTTTATCAGCGCTTTCAGGGGATGGGAGCAGAAAAACCCTACCCAACCCATGGACAAAGGGGAGAACGCGCAACAGGGCGGAGAAGAGCTTTCAGGCACCCCGGAAAAAGACCTTGACCCATGGGATGAATTCCGGGATGAGTTCATCAATCTCCGCCAGGCCGGTTTTTCCACGTGGGTTTTCAAGAACAAGGACCAGATGGCAGAAGCGCCCGAGGCGATCCAACAGGAAGCCATGGCGAAGTGGGAAAAGCTCTATCCGGACAATCAATGGCCGCTAAATTCCAATCCGGAGGAATCCCCGAAAACGGACGAAACGGAGACCCACCCCCCTCATGGTGGTGATGGAGAAATTCCGCCGGCGTGGGACATGCCCAAGATCTGCGCCCCTTTCATCGATAAGCTTGGAAAGGGGACAGCATATGGGATCATGAACACGGATAACCCGGCCAGCATTCCGGAAGAGGAGCGGCTTTCAGTGATTGTGGCACTCAGAAAGGCGGCTGAAGATGTTCAATAAGGCTTTTATAGGCGTAGATCCCGGAAAGACCGGGGCAGCCGCACTGATCACGGATGAGGGGACCCATGAAATCCTTGACTACCCTGGGGACCCCTCCCTGATCGTGGCAAAATTCACGGAGTGGAAGCTCCACCACCATATCGTCATGGTGGCCTTGGAGAAGGTTTCAGCACGGCCGGGACAGGGGGTCGTGAGTATGTTCTCATTCGGGCGTAACCTCGGCACCTGGGAAGGGATCATTTCCGCTTTCGGAATTCCCTTCATGATGCCCACCCCCAGGCAGTGGCAGCAGGGGCTTATCGACCAGAAAGCCGGGGGCGATCCCAAGGCCAGGTCTTTGAACACGGCGCGGCGATTATTTCCGGATGCGGAGCTATCCCGAAAGAAGGACCACGGGCGAGCCGATGCGCTGTTAATGGCTTTCTGGGCGCGTCGTCAGTGGACGAATTGATAAATATGTAGTGATTTCAAAAAGTTGCGGGTCCTCCCTGGGACTTTATTTAACGCGGGCGAGATACACGCAATATTTCTCTCAATTTTTTCAATAACTTATGGAAACAATACAAGGTGAGCAAATCGAAAAATGGAAGTTAAGTCAACGACGATCCAATATATCTTCGATGTGAAGTCTCGTGGAACATTGACAAAGTGGCGCGAGCAGGGGCCGATTGTGCCTATGTGGGCCGGAATTCATGGGACCCGAGATTGTTTCTCGAATGGTGGCTTGAGATATCTATTCCAACCCCACGGTGGGACCCGAAACCCGGACATCCGGGATGAGCGCTTGCGTGGGAGAAGCAGAG
>ADZZ01000281.1 GCA_000179315.1 delta proteobacterium NaphS2 | reverse complement strand
ACCGCAGGCTGCAAGGTGGATAAATACTCCACGGTCATGGTGGATAAGAATCGATATTCGGTCCCAACAGCGTATGCTATTGTAAAGTCCGTGTGGTTTTATATGTGGATGAGGTGGAGATATTTTACGGAAGCAAAAAAATCGCATCACATGGGCGACTTTTTGGGAACAACAAATGGAGTCTTCTCCCTGAGCATTATCTTGAACTGATTTTAAAGCGGCCCCAGGCATTTGAATCAGCCCGTGTTATCAGGCAATGGCGTTCGAACTGGCCTGTTTGTCTGGAACGGCTTTTGGATAAATTCTGCCAAAAGCAGGGATATACCAAAGGTGTCAAGGAGTTCATTCTGGTTTTGATGCTTTACAAAGGCCACTCTGCCGAAGCCATCGAATCGGCAGTTGAGACGGCGCTATCATCGGGGGCGGGCTCCAGCCAGGCCGTTAAACACATCTTAATCCATAGAGAATGTGGCAGGGATCAATCGTTTTCAGCCCTGGAAAACTGGCAGACCTTTCCGGCTCCGGACGTATCCATTTACGGACAGATCGGAGGTGGACGATGAACGCCGGTATGAAAGCACTCTTAATTGAGAATCTCAAAAAATTGAAACTGTCCACGATGCTCCGTGAGCTGGAGGGCGTGATCCGTCAAGCGAATCAGGAGAGCCTGAGTTATGAGGAATTCCTTTTAAATCTGAGTGAGGCCGAAGTTCAGACCCGACAGGAGAATGGCCGCAAAAGGCGACTGCAGGAGGCCAAATTCCCCATCTTAAAGCCAATGGAAACATTCGATTTTGATGCAGCTCCCGGACTGGACGTCCGGCTCATGAAGGAGCTTGCCAATTGCGATTACGTGAAAAAAARCCGCAATATAATTTTTGCTGGGAAAAGCGGCGCCGGGAAAAC
>ADZZ01000282.1 GCA_000179315.1 delta proteobacterium NaphS2 | reverse complement strand
CGAATATTACACATCCGGTCCTCCGGTGAAACGCATTGCCGGTCAATCCGAAACCGGTTCCGCCACCGTGATCATCGCCGGTCTCGCCGTAGGTATGCAGTCCACCTATCTGCCCATCCTGGGCATCTGTGTCGCCACCTACATCGGTTATGAGTCAGCCGGTATCTACGGCATCGGTCTTTCCGCCGTGGGCATGCTTGCAACGGTCGGCGCCACCATGACCGTGGACGCCTACGGTCCCATCGTGGACAACGCCGGCGGCATCTCGGAAATGGCTGAATTGGGACCTGAAACCCGGAAGATCACCGACGGCCTGGATGCTTTGGGTAACACCACTGCCGCCATCGGCAAGGGGTTTGCTATCGGTTCCGCGGCACTCACCGCCCTGGCCCTGTTTGTGGCTTATTCACAGGCGGCGAACCTGGGACATGTGGCCATCGACAACCCCCATGTGATCATCGGCATGTTTATCGGGGGTATGGTCCCCATGACCTGCGCGGCACTCACCATGACCTCCGTTGGAAAAGCGGCGTTTTCCATTGTTGAAGAAATCCGACGTCAGTTCAGAGAAATTCCCGGTCTTCTGGAAGGCAAGGAAGGCGCCAAACCGGACTCCGCCACCTGCGTTTCCATCGCCACCGGTTCCGCACTGAGAGAGATGGTCAAACCGGGCCTCATTGCCGTGCTGACCCCTGTGCTGGTTGGATTCTTACTGGGTAAAGAGACCCTGGCCGGCGTGCTTATCGGTGCCACCATCATGGGTGCCTTTCTGGCGCTGTTCATGAGTAACGGCGGCGGTGCCTGGGATAACGCCAAGAAGTATATTGAAGAAGGCAACTTTGGCGGGAAAGGGTCCGATAACCATAAAGCTGCCGTGGTCGGGGATACCGTGGGCGATCCATTCAAGGACACCTCCGGACCGGCCATGAATATTCTGATCAAATTGATGTCGGTGGTTTCGTTGGTGATCGCACCTACCCTTCCAGCGGTATCCTTGATCTTTGGATAATCCTAGGTTTTATTTATCAGTCAGTAATCCATTGCCGACTGCTTTCGGAAAAAATGCAGTTGCGTTAAATGTCTCGACCGGAAGCAGCGGCAGTGGGTTTCAAACAAAGCCATTATGATTTGTTTGCACTTGGTTTTGCTGCAGCGAAGCATCGCAGATGCCTTGCCTTAGTTAGGATGGAGGTTTAGATGTTCCAGGTAGGTGATTTGGCCGTATATCCCGCCCATGGCGTTGGCGTTATTGAAAAAATCGAATCCCAGGAAATTTCGGGGTGCAAGCAGGATTTCTATGTGATGCGCATCCTTGACAACGACATGATTATTATGATCCCGACCACGAATGTGGATCACGTGGGACTGAGAGACATCATCCCCAAAACGGAACTTCCAAAGCTTTTTTCCATTCTCAAGAAACGAGATGTCACGCTGGACAGCCAGACCTGGAACCGTCGCTACCGGGAGTATATGGAAAAAATCAAGACCGGGTCGGTCTTTGAAGTGGCTGAAGTCTATCGTGATCTTCTGATTTTAAGATATGACAAGGAACTCTCTTTCGGCGAGCGGAAGATGCTGGATACGGCTCGGACCCTGTTGGTCAAGGAAATTTCTCTGGCAAAAGAAATCACGGAATCGCAGGTAGAGAGTGATCTGGATCGCATGTTTTCCTAACACCGCCTGGAAACACATATCAGCCGATAATTATTTTATTTTTCATCCTCCCTTTCACCTTAAGCTAAAAAACTTTGATAGTGAGCAAAAACGCCACCGACAGCCGTTTTACCCATACGATTGCCGGCAATCAGCACGGCACCCGGCTGGATCTTTTTCTTTCCCGGTGCCATGCCGATTTATCCCGGTCGCGAATACAGGCTTTGATTCGGGACGGCTGCGTTCAGGTCAATAATCTTCATAGCAAGCCGAGCCGTCTGCTAAAAAGAGGGGACCAGGTTTTGCTCGTTATTCCCAAGCCAGCGACTACTCGATTAGTTCCTGAAGCAGTTTCCTTTTCCGTTTTTTTTGAAGATACCTGGATCATCGTCCTTTATAAACCGCCCGGCATTGTCGTCCATCCGGGTCCCGGTCATTCTTCGGGGACCCTGGTCCATGGTCTTTTGAAACATTGCACAGATCTTTCAGGCATTGGGGGAACCCTCAGACCCGGCATCGTTCACAGGCTTGACAAGGATACCTCCGGACTCATGCTTGTCGCTAAAAACGATATGGCCCACCAAGCCCTTGCCCGGCAATTCAAGGATGGAACCGTTCATAAGGAATATGTCGCCCTGGTCCATGGCCTTCTTCCATCTGAAAGCGGTACCATTGACCTTCCCATCTGTCGGCATCCTGTTCGCCGAAAAGAGATGTCCATCGCCAAAAGCGGCGGTCGCAACGCGTTGACCCTTTGGAAAAAAATTGCGGAGTGCGAAGAAGGGTTTTCCCTGTTGTCCATCACCATCAAGACAGGCCGGACGCACCAGATTCGCGTTCATTTTGCCCACCTGGGCCATCCCCTGGTGGGAGACACGGTTTATGGACATGGACCCGATACCCTTAAAAAGCGCTTCCTGAAAAGCAATCCCGGTCTGGTAACCGCCGTGAAAAGGCAAATGCTGCATGCCGCTCGCATCGGCTTTTTGCATCCGGAGGAAAAAACCTACATGACGTTTGAAGCGCCTTTGCCGGAAGACATGCGGCAGGTTCTCCGCGCCCTGAACCTTAACATGCATTTTTCCCAAACAAATCCTTGACATGCAGAGAGAAAAGCATTATAGGTTGAAAAAATAAATGTTTCCTTTCTTTGGGAGATTCGGTACAAACCGGACGTTCGAATAAACTCCATTACTATTCTGCTGAGAAACCTTACTATAACTCACATAACAGGGTACGAGAGTTGGCTGTTGCGGCGCATAAAAGTTGCCGTAACATTTTTGATGGTTGTCTTTGCAGCAGATCTGCGGTGTTAATCGGTGCATTCTGTTTGTTAAAGAAAACCGAACCAAAATATATTTATCCAAATGTTGATGCCAGGCAATAAGGTAAATAAAACCTCTCCATTTTTTTCAAAATTACAATCATTAAGAAATAAAACGAAATTTCGGCCACTAACCTTCTAACGGAGATCTACCATGAATCTTGTAGAACTAAAAACAATGAAAATCAGCGAGTTAACTGAGATGGCGAAGGAATTTAAGATTGAGGGCGCCTCCGGAATGCGAAAACAGGAGCTCACTTTTTCCCTGCTTCAAGCCCATTCCGCACAAAACGGCCTCATATACGGCGAAGGGGTGTTGGAGATCCTTCCGGACGGATTTGGTTTTCTGAGAGCCCCTGACGCCAATTATTTGCCCGGGCCCGATGATATCTATATTTCGCCTTCGCAGATTCGTCGGTTCAATCTCAGAAAAGGAGACACCATCAGCGGCCAAATCCGCCCACCAAAGGAATCGGAACGATATTTTGCCCTTTTGAAAGTGGAAAAGGTCAACCATGAAGATCCTGAGATCAGCAGGGAAAAAATTCTTTTCGACAATTTGACACCGCTTTATCCTGACGAAAGAATCAAGATGGAAGTGGAAGCGGATAATTTTTCCACCCGGGTGATGGACCTTATGACACCCATTGGAAAAGGCCAGCGTGGCTTGATTGTAGCGCCGCCCAGAACCGGAAAAACCATGCTGTTGCAGAATATCGCCAACAGTGTCACCGCCAATGATCGATCAATCCATAAGATCGTTCTGCTGATTGACGAAAGGCCGGAAGAAGTGACCGACATGGCGCGATCCGTAGAAGCCGAAGTCATCAGCTCGACCTTTGATGAACCCCCTCAACGCCATGTACAGGTTGCTGAAATGGTCATCGAAAAAGCGAAGAGACTGGTGGAACATAAGCGGGATGTTCTGATCCTTCTGGACAGTATTACCAGATTGGCGAGGGCCTACAACTCCGTCGTTCCACCCAGTGGAAAAATCCTTTCCGGCGGCCTCGACTCGAACGCCCTGCACAAGCCCAAGAGATTCTTCGGTGCTGCCAGAAACATTGAAGAAGGCGGAAGTCTGACCATTATTGCAACCGCGTTGATTGACACCGGAAGCCGAATGGACGAGGTGATATTTGAAGAATTCAAGGGCACGGGTAACATGGAAATCCACCTGGATCGAAAACTCAGCGACCGGCGCGTTTTTCCGTCCATCGATATCAACCGATCCGGCACCCGTAAAGAAGAGCTTCTATTGGAACAGGCCGATCTTAACCGTATCTGGATTCTTCGCAAACTGCTTGCACCGCTGACCCCCGTGGACAGCATGGAATTCCTGCTTGAAAAAATAAAAGGAACAAAGGATAATAAGGATTTTTTGAATTCCATGAGTGAATAGCTCGTGGCATGACCTTATGGACAAATGAAGGAGACCAACATGAAAAGCGGCATTCATCCCAAATATTACAAAACCACCGTACGTTGTGCTTGCGGTAACGAATTTGAGACCGGTAGCACCGTTGAAAATATTAACATTGAAATCTGTTCAAAATGTCACCCGTTTTTTACCGGAAAACAGAAACTGGTTGACTCGGCCGGTCGAATCGAACGATTCAAACAAAAATACGCCAAATACAAGAAATAGTCACATATCCGCGTAAAGTCGTAAATATAACCCTTCTAACATCAGGACAAAATAGAAAAGAAGCAGCTCATGGCAATGTTTGACAAAATGAAGGAAACCGAAGAACGCTACCGTGAGCTGGAGACATTTCTGGGACAACCGGAGATCATTCAAGATCAAAAACGGTTCCAGAAGTATGCAAAGGAACACAGTGATCTTACCCCGATCATAACCGTTCTCCGCGAGCATCAGGCGCTTCAGGATGAAATTGCTGAAAGCCAATCCCTTCTGCAAGACCCGGACCCTGAAATAAAAAAACTGGCCAAAGAAGAAATCGAGGGGCTGAACGACCGCCTCGAAAGAACCGCTGACGAACTCACAGTCCTTCTACTTCCCAAAGATCCAAACGATGAAAAAAACATTCTGCTTGAAATCAGAGCCGGCACCGGTGGAGAAGAAGCGGCCCTTTTCGCGGCGGATCTTTTCAGGATGTACAGCCGCTATGCGGAGTTGCGGCGTTGGAAAACGGAAATTCTTTCACAAAATATGACCGGCATCGGAGGCTTTAAGGAAGTCATCGTTCTGATAGAAGGCCACAGGGTTTTCAGTCGGCTGAAGTATGAAAGCGGGGTTCACAGGGTTCAACGTGTACCCGAAACCGAAGCGCAGGGGCGGATCCACACGTCGGCTGTCACCGTGGCAGTCCTTCCGGAAGCAGAAGAAGTGGATGTGGAAATAAAGCCCGAAGACCTTCGCATCGATGTGTACCGATCGTCAGGACACGGCGGCCAGCATGTAAACACAACCGACTCGGCTGTTCGAATCACGCACCTGCCCACCGGACTGGTGGTCACCTGCCAGGATGAAAAATCTCAGCATAAAAATAAGGCAAAAGCCATGAAAGTGCTCAGAAGCCGTATGCTGGATCTTGAAACAGCCCATCAGCATTCACGAATTTCCGAGGAACGCAAAACCATGGTGGGTACGGGAGACCGAAGTGAACGGATCAGAACCTATAATTTTCCCCAGGGGCGGGTTACCGATCATCGCATCGGGCTTACACTTTACAAACTCGATGATTTTCTTCAGGGAGACCTAAATCTCATCATTGAACCTCTGATTACATATTTTCAGTCGGAAGCACTCAAAAACTCCGGCGGCAATTGATCTTCTTGCAAACTCCATTATGACTCCCAAAGCGTGGTGTATCAAGACACTGCTCGAAACGGCAACCGATTATCTGGCGGGAAAAGGAATCGAAAACGCGCGTCTCAACGCCGAAGTACTGCTGGCCTATCAGCTCCAGGTTCAACGGATTTCACTGTATCTCAATTTTGAGCAACCACTGACAGAGAAAGAAGTCTCAGGCTTTCGCCGCCTCATCAAACGGCGTTTGGAGCATGAACCCCTGCAATATATTACCGGAAAACAGGAATTCTGGTCCCTTTCTTTTCAGGTCAATCCCCATGTCTTGATTCCCAGGCCTGAAACTGAAATTCTCGTAGAACAGGCCATGGATCTAGCAACGGCACTGACTGAAGAAGGTACACAATTACGGTTCCTTGACCTGGGAACCGGCAGCGGCGTCATTGCGGTCGCAATGGCAAAGCAAATTCCTGAATCCCTCGTCTTTGCAACGGACATCAGCGGGAAGGCACTTGATGTGGCCCGCGCAAACGCTCAGGCTCACGGGGTGTCAAGCAGCATAACGTTTATTCAGGGAGATTTGTTCGAGCCCCTGATGCTCGAAAAACCCGCCTTTCATCTGATTGCATCCAATCCACCCTACGTGTGCACCCACGAAATCAGTGGCCTTCAGTCCGAGATTGCCCTTTATGAACCAAGAGCGGCCTTGGACGGCGGAAAAGACGGAATGGATTATTTAAAAGAAATTATTAAACAAGCGCCCCGATTTTTGCTCCCCGGCGGTTGGTTGCTGCTGGAAATGTCCCCCTTTCAGGTTGAAAAGGCCCTTTTTGCCCTGGCGGAGACGGACGTCTACCAGAACACGAAGCCTGTTCAAGATTACAGCCATCATCAACGCGTGATCAAGGCGCAGCTAAGACAGGAAATCCAACCCTATTGATTTTCATTTAACTTCTTTAGATTCAGGAGAAAAAATCCCCATGTTCGTAAAAGAAACCAAAGAATGGAAATCCAAACTGGTTGACCCTCAAAAAGTTCTTTTCAGAATCAAACCCGGAATGAGCATTTTTCTGGGCACCGGGGTTGCAGAACCCTGTACCCTGGTCAAGAGTCTTTTGGATTCAGACGACGGAAATCTGAGAGATCTTGAGTTCATCCAGCTCATTAGCTTTGGACCGGCCATTACCATCACGAAAGCGCAGAACCATAAATTCAGGCTCAAAACTTTTTTTGAGGGCTGGGTCGCCAGCGATGAGATCACCTCCGGCCGTGTTGATATGATTCCGAGCCCTCTTTCTAAGATCCCTCAGCTTATTCAATCCGGTATTATCGGTATTGATGCCGCTTTTATCCAAATTACGCCCCCGGATCGGTCCGGTTTTTGCAGCTTAGGCCCTGCCATCGATGTGGCGCGGCACGCCATGGATCACGCTTCCCTGGTGGTCGGCGAGATAAACCATGATACACCGAGAACCATGGGCGACACCTTTGTTCACGTGGATGATTTTGATTTACTGGTGGAGTCCAAAGAACCGCCCATCTATTTTGAACGCCCGCCCTTCGATCCGGTTTTTGACAGGGTGGGCGCCAATGTGGCGGCCCTTGTTGAGGACGGCAGTTGCCTGGCCTTCTCGGCGGGACATCTTTTTGACGCCCTCGGTCGTCATTTGAAAACAAAACGAAACCTGGGCATCCATTCTCCTTTTTTCACGGATGCCGTCATGGATCTGGTCAAAAGCGGGGCCGTCTCCAATCGAAAAAAAGGGCATTTCCTGGGAAAATCGCTGACCGCTTATGCCATTGGCACCCCCGAATTGTTTTACTGGCTCCATCGAAACCCGCTGGTTGAATTTCAAGGCATCGACGTGGTGGCCGATCCCAAAAGAATTGCACGAAACGATCGCACCATAGTGGTATTACCGGTTCGCAAAGTGGATTTAAGCGGCGGTGTCGCCCTTCACATGGGGAGAGGTAACGTTGGGGACGGCCCCAACGAAGCTCAGGAATTCTTCAAGGGCGCACGGTTTTCGAAAAAAGGGCGAACCATTATCGCTTTGCCCAGCCAAAATCTGAAAAAACAATCCAATATTGTGATATCGGTGGATGACTACCCCAATCAGTTTTCCATTCGAGAGTCTTTGGATCTGGTAGTAACCGAGTACGGCGTTGCCGCCATGACCGGACGCACCATTCGAGAAAGAGCGCTGGCACTCATCGACATCGCTCATCCCGATGACCGGGCGGAACTGGTCCGTCAGGCAAAAGAAAAAAACATTCTTTACGCCGATCAACTCTATCTTCCGGAATCCGGAGCGCGCTATCCCGCCGACCTTGCATGTGAAAAAGTCTTTAAAGGAGAAGTCACCGTTCGATTTCGCGCCATCAAACCGTCAGACGTGGATGAAATGCGGCGGCTTTTTTATCGGTTCAGCGATAAATCAGTTTATTACAGGTATTTTTCCCCCATCAAAACCATGCCGCACGCCAAAATGCAGGAATATGCCACCATAGACTACACCAAAACCATGTCCATTGTGGGACTCATGGGAGAACCGGGGACCGGACGCATTGTTGCCGAAGCACGCTATGTATGGCTTCCCGACAAACCGGTGGCGGACGTGGCGTTTGTAGTAGACGAAGAATTTCAAGGAAAGGGAATCGCGACTTTTCTCTTTAAGACCCTCAGAAAAATTGCCAAGGAAAACGGCATACGCGGTTTCAAAGCAGACGTTCTGGCCACCAACAAGAGGATGCTGAAAGTTTTTGAATCCGCATCGGATGTCCCCATTCAGGCCGTTATGGACAGCGGTATTTATGAACTGAACATGCCCTTTGATATGGACGAAAACAACACGACGGATGATTAGAAGACTTAAAGGAAGGAAAGTTGGCATTCAAAGAAAAGCGAAAATCTCATTTTACAGACCGATAACCCATGACCAAGATCATCAGCCTGGAAAAAGGCAGGGCCCATCTTCTGGCCAAAAAGGCATTCCGAAACTGGAACAGCCGGTTTGATGAAGAATTTACTTCCGACACATGTCTGGGCCATATGTCCATTGCCACCCTTTCATTCCTGGGGGAGGGAAAGGAAAAGGGCACTTTTTATCTATATGATCTGATTATGGGTCTCAATCAACTGGGATCAGGATTTGAGTTCAACGAACTGTCACCCCGGAATAAAATGCGGGTCATTGACCAGTACTTATTTCTGCTGGACCGCATTCGGTATGAATGCATGAAGCGCCTTGGCTGGATGATCCGTTACCCCGGGGAGGAGATCTCACTGGTGGAAATGATCACCCGATTTGAAGATCTGGCACCCAATCTACAGGGACAGATCCCCATGATGAACCCGGACTTTGCAGGCGCAAAGGATTTTTTTTCCGTCAGCACCTACGAAAAAGAAGGGGTTGTCCGGAAACTGATTCCCAGACTCATGAAAGAGCTTCAGCGTATTAACCAACCTGTTTGAAAAGGAAACGGCAACGATGCTCATAGAACAGATGAAAGTCGGGCCCATGGCGGTCTTCAGTTATATTGTGGGTTGCGAAACAGAAAAAGAAGCGCTGGTCATTGACCCCGCCGACTCGGAAGGACGGATCCTGGACCGAATCAACAGCCTCGGTCTGGTCCTGAAATACGTGGTCAACACCCATTCCCATGCGGACCACACCTGCGGCAACCGCACAATGCTGTCCAAAACAAAGGCCCAACTGGTAATTCATGAAGATGACGCCGGAAATTTGACCAGCGGCAAAAATAAGGCATTTACGCTGGCACTCGGGAAAAAACCTTCCCCTGAAGCAGACATTCTGGTGAAAGACGATGACTTAATAACCATCGGGAGAGAATCGCTTCGGGTCATACACACCCCGGGCCATTCTCCCGGCAGCATGTGCCTTTTTAGCGAAGGAAATCTGTTCACCGGAGACACCCTTTTTGTGGGGGCCGTGGGCCGGACCGATCTTGGCGGCGGTGACTTGAGCACTCTTTTGCTCTCCCTCAAAAAATTGCTCGCCCTGCCACTGGAAACCACCGTCTGGCCGGGACATGACTATGGTGAGAGTCATACCTCCACCCTGGCCCATGAAAAAGGAACCAATCCCTATATTACTGATTTTCTTTGAATTGCTTTAAAAGATGTTTAGTGAAAAACGTTTGCCGCCGTCCGTTCTAAAAGGGTTCTTTCTTGTAGTCTCCAACAGAAAGCCATTTTTCGATCAGACAATATAGAATGATAAAAAGGTAACGGCTTCCCATTTCTTTCAATCTTAATTTAGATTCGCCGGATCGTCGGTTTTTCCATGAATTGGGCAGCACCGCATAGGAATACCCTCTTGTTATGGCTTTAAGCGGCAGTTCTACCGTTAGATTGAAATGGTGGCTCAAAAAAGGTTCGAGACCTTCAACAGTCCTTTTATGGTACATCTTAAAAGCGTTTGTGGTGTCATTGTACCTGATTTGGAAAAAAGCGCGGATGAGCTGATTGACCACTCGGTTCAATACGAGTTTGTGGAGAGGATAACCTTCCACCGCTCCCCCCGCTATAAACCTGGACCCGAAAACGGCATCGTATCCCTCCTCCAACTTTCTGAAAAAGCGCACAACATCCTCCGGAGAATCCGAGCCATCACCCATGACAATGGCAACCGCGTCTCCCTCAAAGGCTCTCAAGCCTGTTCTGACCGCAAGCCCGAATCCTTTTTGGGATGGATTTTTGACGAATCTCACTTCCGGAATCTCGGCCTTGAGGCATTCCAGAATCAACGGTGTTTCATCCGAGCTGTGATCGTCGACCACAAGGATTTCAAAAGAAATATCGGCGCGCTTCAACCGAACAGACAAGTTCAACACCGTTTTCTCGATGCAATCCGCCTCATTTTGAACCGGAATAACGACGGAAAGTTTCATAGCCTTTTTTTGATTCCCTCAAACAGTTCCGAAAGGATATCCGTGAGACCATACGCAAATACCCAGTCCGGATAATGTTTCATGAACTTGGCAGTGTCGCTGATCCACCAGATGTGGTCACCGGATCGATGGTTCTCAAGATAGGACCGGTTGATTTTTTTCCCGGTGATGTTCTCGCATGCGAGGATGGCCTCAAGCAGGGAGCAGTTGGCATGCCGGCCGCCGCCGGCATTATAAACTTCACCCGACCTTGGTTTCTGAAAAAAATGCCAAAACATATTCACCAGGTCTCTGCTGTGAATGATATCTCTGACCTGCTTGCCTTGGTAGCCGAATATGGTATAAGGTTCGCCTGAAATGGCGCATCTCATGAGGTAGGCCAGGAATCCGTGCAATTCAGTTCCCGAATGTTGAGAGCCGGTCAGGCATCCACCCCGAAAACATACCGTATTCATCTGAAAATACCGGCCGTATTCCTGAACCAGAATATCCGCGGCTACTTTGGAGGCACCGAACAGACTGTGTTTGCATTGATCCAGTCCCATGCTCTCGTCGATGCCCCGCAAGGCGAAACGATGGGCTTCATTCACTTCCCATCGGGTTTCCATTTCCACCAACGGCAGTGAATTGGGTTTATCCCCGTAGACCTTGTTGGTTGAAGTAAAAATAAATACTGCCTCCGGGCAGTACTTCCGAGTCATTTCAAGAAGGACCAATGTACCACCTGCGTTTACGGAAAAATCCGTGAAAGGCTCCCTCGCAGCCCAATCGTGGGACGGTTGAGCGGCACAATGGATGACAATGCCGATGCTGTTGCCGTATTCTTCAAAAATCCGGCCCATGGCTATTTGGTCTCGGATATCCTCTTCCCGGTGATCATATCCACTCACTTCTGCCTTCAAGAGATCCCTGTTCCAGGCCGTTGAGGCATCAGCACCAAAAAAATAGCCACGCATGTCATTGTCGATTCCAACCACATAAAACCCTTTATCTGAAAAAAACCGTACAGACTCAGAACCAATAAGACCGGCTGAACCGGTAATGATTGCCACTTTCATATGACCTATTAATTTCCTTTTCGCTTAATAATTTGCCATCACAGTTTTCAATTGAGATTCATGGTCACGAAGCCATGCATGAATATCAACCAAAATGTCCAAAATATTCCGGCGGGGCTTCCATCCGGTCAGCGCGTGAATACGCCGGAAGTCACTGATATAGTAGGGTATATCGCCCTTTCTTGCATCAGGAACACTGTCTATGGAGCAGGCATTGCCCGTGACCTGCCGACATGCGCCCGTCAATTCGCACAGGGATACGCTGAGATCCTTGCCGCCTCCCACATTGAATATTTCACCCGATGTTTCGTCAATTCTATTTATGATAACACGGATCAGTTCATAAAAATCTTCGATGTGAAGGATGTCCCGAACCTGTTTTCCTTTTCCTCCATAGCCCATATAGGCCAAACGGCCCGGCCAAAGATGGTTGACCATCCACAAAACAACAAATCCCTGATCCACTTTTCCCATCTGCCAGGGGCCCGTCAGAACTCCGCAACGCAGAATAAGGCCGCGAATATCATATGCTGCGATATATTCCTGAACCATGAGTTCGGAACAGAGTTTTGTAGCCCCATAGAGAGATCTGGCGCCCTTGAGTGGAAAGTCTTCACTGAAACCGAAGAGAGAAACGCCGGAGCTTTCATCGTGGGCGTTTTTCAGGTGAAACCGGGTCTCGTCTTCTCTATAGTCGAGGCCGTTGATGGCGCCCATTGGATAAACTCTGCTGGTGGACAGAAAGAGGATCTCGGAGCCGTACCGGCGACATATTTCCAGACAATTTACCGTCCCCAAAAGATTGGTTTGATACAGATAGGCGGGAGACTGGTGATAGCCGGCTAAAACGGAAGGCTCTGCTGAACACTCCACAAGCAGGTCGATATCGCCCACAGCCGCGAGATCTTCAACAATGCGCACATCTCCGTGGAGGAAACGGATACCCATCCTTTTCAATCTCGGCAAATTCAATTCCGACCCGCGCCTGTGAAGGTTGTCCAGAGCCGTGACGTTCCACCGCGGATGGTCGCGTTTAAGGTAGAAGGCCAAGTTGGAGCCCACAAAGCCTGCCCCTCCGGTAATCAGTACATTTCTCATACACTCAGATCCTAAATTGGAAACCCTCCCGGCCAAGTCCAGGCTGTATTAAGAAGATCCATCCGGTTTCACACGGACGATTAGAAACCTTTGGCCCCTCAAGACTCAAAAAATCTTCAACCATTTCATTCAGCTGAAAGAATATTTTTATAAGCCTCGGAACTTCTGATATTTTGAAGATCTTCGTCGGTTTTCAGCAAATTCCAGTCGTGGAAACCGTTTTCCACTGCTTCCTGAAGGCAGTTTGTGGATTCTTCCACCTTATGCTGCAGCGCATACAGACAAGCCAGATTGTAATAGACCATTGGCTTGACAGCCGGGTTCATCTTCATGGCTTCGTTATAATGAGCCACAGCTTCAGACGTTTTCCCTTGCACCGCCAGTTCATCGGCCAGGGCTATGCGGGCTTCTACAAAGTTGGGCTTGATTTGCAGTGCTATTGAGAACTGCTCCTCTCCCTCGCTGTGCCGGCCAGAATTGCTTAGGATAAGTCCCAGTTGAAATCTGGCCGTGGCATCTTCCGGCTGAAGGCGCAGGACCTCTTTATAATGGACAACGGCTTTTTGGGTCTTCCCCGAAGCCGCAAACGCTCCGGCCAGATTGTAATGGGCCCCCGGATGATCCGGCTGAGACGCAAGTGCTTTTTCATACTGCAAAATGGCTTTCCGGGGGTTTCCGCTCCTCGCCAGGGCATTTCCCAAATTCACCCGGGCATTTACAAAATCAGGCTGGTACCGGAGCGCCTCGGAATACTGAGAAACCGCCTGCTCGAAGTTTCCATTTCTCATATAGGCATTTCCGAGATTGTAATGGATACTGGGATCGTTCGGCCGGATGTCCAAAGCTTTTCGATATTGGGCAATCGCATCATCGGTTCGACCCGCCCGAAAAAAAGTGTTGGCAAGATTATAACGAGCGTTGGCGTTTTCTCTGTTCAAGGTCAGCGCCTTTTCGTAATGCTTCACTGCCTCGTTCAAATAACCCTGATCCGCCAGGATATTGGCGAGGTTTACGTGGGCTTGCACAAAACCGGGGTCTGATTCAAGAACCGACAGATATTGTTCGGTCGCTTCACGCTTTTTCCCGTTTGCCGCTAAAATTCGAGCAAAATTGTACCGGCCGTCGGTGAATCCCGGGCAAATCCGCAAGGCTGTTTCAAAATGGCGGATGGCTTCATCTGTTTCACCCTGGGCCTCAAGGGCGCGGGCCAGGCCGTTGTGCGCCACGTAGTTATTGGGTACCACCTGAAGCCCGTGTCTGAAGAGGGTTTCACTGTCGGACCAATAACCGGCCTGCCACCAAGCCAACCCTCCCAGAACAATCAAACATGCCATTCCCGAGAAACCCAGGATTTTTTTCCGGTGTGGCAAAAAATGCAATGCATCTGAAACGCCCCAAACAACCATCATAAAAATTCCCACAAGCGGGATATAAGCATAACGGTCCGCAGTGAAGTGCCGGCCGACCTGCACGAGCTGTATGACCGGTACAAAGGTCCCCAAATACCAAAACCAGCCGACGGCCAGATAGGGACGGCGTTTTCGGGCCCATACCACTGCCAACGAAACCAGGGACAAAAACAGGGCCGATGCGACAACCTGCCATACGGGAATGATGCGATGGGGGTAAAACACCGTAAGGTGGTTGGGATAAACGGCTTTCCAGAGATATATACAATATGAAACAATGGCATTTGACACACGGGTTCCGATGGATAACGTATCGATGGTGGTGAGCGCCCCCCCCCTTTGTTGCGCCACAAAGCCAATAGCGGCAATCATTACCACAATGACAAAAAGCGGCACCTTCTCCGCCACGGGCCCATATTTCGACAAACCCATCTTTTCGGCTTGGGTTGCATCCGAGTTCAAAGTTTTGAAACGTCCAAGGGGCCAGTAGTCCAACAGAAGCAAGGCAAAGGGAAGGGTCACGATCATAGGTTTGGCCATTCCCCCAAGAATGAAAAATAAAACCACGAGGCAATACCAACCGACCTTAAACCTTTCCAAATATCGTAAATAGCTCCAAAGGGTGAGCATCCAGAAAAAGGCGCAGAGAATCCCTTTGCGCTCCGCTATCCAAGCAACCGGTTCCACGTTGAGGGGATGGAGGGCGAACAGTGCGGCCAGGAACCCACTTCGAAACGGTTTTCCGGTCATTCGATAAAAAATATGGAACAGGAGCAAAGTGCTTGCCAGGTGCAATATCAGATTGGTCAAGTGATGCCACGAAGGATCAAGCCCGAAGAATTCACAGACCAGCATATGGCTCAACCAGGTGGCCGGATGCCAGTTGCTCACATCCAGTGTCCTAAAAGACCAGGCTACGCTTTTGGCCGTCACACCCGCCTGAACCCATTGGTTTTGTGTCACATAGAGCTCATCATCGTAGTTGGTAAAATCATACCCCGTGACTTGCCAGAAAACGGCCAGGGTCGACAGCAGAAGGAACAACGAAATCCACAAGGGAAGATGCTTTTCCACAATAGAATTATTTAATTTCCGGTCACCCATCGAACTGACTTTCAAGCTCTTTCAACTTTCATGAGAATTCCTTCAAATCATGTCTTCCATGCCGCAACACAGCAGATCGGAAACCAGGTCCACCAGGCCCAGGATGGCGTCTGCCTTGAAATGATTCTCGATGGAGCGGTCAAACAGAATGGAAAAATTCGGCTGAAACTCTTGATCCCCCAACCACAAAACGTAGTAAAGCGGTACTTTTGGAAAAGGGAGAAACCGATAGGCCGCATCCCCCATGGCAATGGACGCACCCCCCAGAGCCTCAGCGGCCGTACTGAATCCCTCGGGGTCGTTTCCATACCGTGACAGCAGGGATGCCACATTAATTTCATGGGGACCCTTAAAATAATGGGCGGTTTTCAGGTCCAGCGCCCCAACCCGGTCTCCACTCAAGGTTGCCGGCCCGGCGTTCAGCAGATAAACCAAACAAAGCAGTTCCAACGTGGGGTTGTCAACAAATTCCCAGGAGCCGTTATGCTCCTGAAAAATGCATCGGGTCTGACGATCCACCAGGATATTTTCATTGAGAAAGGGAATGATCCACCCTTTCGGAGGCATCTCCGAAACCAGCGCCAGAGAGGACACCTCCCGCATATCCCGGCACACCAGGGCCTGCCAGTACTCGGAGGGAACCGTGACCTTACCGCGAACCCAGCCTTTTTGGGTTTCACGCTCCTGGGTCCACCGCCTTTCCTGCATTTCAAGATATCCCCGGCTGAAGGGATAAGGGCCGTCCTTTAACCGGTCGCAGGGAAAATCATCACAGTCTTTCATGCAGTGCTGAACCCCTTTTTTGAAGGCGCAGGCGAGTATGGGGCAGGGTGCACCCAGCAGCTGTTCCTGGACCGCCATCTTTTCCATGGCTTCACGGCTCTGCCCAGGGCCGCAAGTACCGCAAACGCCCAAGATTCTCAGGCGACACACATCACAATTGATACCGCAGGCACCCGTTGCCAAAACCCCTCCTTCAGCACATTGTACGTTGAATTGGCCGGACTCAATTTAAAGTAACCACGGCAATCTTTTCTTCCAATGCCCACTCTATGGCTCCCATTTCGTTTCCTTTCACGAAAGCTTTTGACCGTTCTTCTTAAACACCAGCGTTAACCGGTTTACTCCTTCCGTGCGCACATAACGCGCTTCATCGGCCATTTGTTTTGCAAAGTAAATTCCCAAACCGCCCAAATGACGCTCCGACAAACCCGAAGAAATATCCGGATCGGGCGCCTTCAGCATGTTAAAGGGAATTCCGCGATCCTGAATCTCTAAAAGGAACCTATCATTTTTATGAAGACAGATGATGGTGACCTGCCCCTGTTTCTCGGGATAAGCGTAGGAAAAAACATTGACCAGAACCTCCTCCGCCGCCAATCGAATCTTTGATACCCGGGCCTTGGGAAATTCAGCCGCATCGGCCTCCTTATCAATAAAATCAAGCATCGTCTCCAGTTGTTCCATGCGGGCGGGCAGCTCAATTTTCGCCATGGTTTGCAACCATCCTTTTCATTGGAGACCCCATTTTGCCGTCAGAGTATTCAAATGGACATATAAGCCGGAAAAATCTTTTTAAAGGGTTTCAAGGGCTGAATCTACCGATTCATGAATCGGAATAATCGTGTCAAATCCTGAAATTTCAAAAATTTCCTTGACCGTATCATGAAGGGATGTCAGCAAAATCTCTCCGTTTTTGCCCTGTATCTTCTTGGCAACCACAAGAACGCTGCGAAGACCCGCGCTGCTGATGTAATCGAGGCCCTCAAAGTCCACAATGATTTTTAGAGCGCCTTCATCAATAAGATTGCCTAAGAAGGTTTCAAATTCCGGTGCGGAAACAGCATCCATTCGCCCTTCCACAGCAACTAAAATGCAGTCCTTTTTCTCACCGCCATGATGAATCTTCATCGACTCCGCCTCCACTTTTTCGGATCTCTTCAGCATTAAACCGTGATGGGGCTCAATGGCTGATAAAATTGCCCGCCTCGCTTTGCGATAGGATATTACAGGGAACGCAGTATAGAGCATTGCCGTTTCTAAGTCAAAGCAGCCTTTTTGAATTTCCGGTTGATTGAAGACAACGAATTTGATATTTATTTCAGGAGAAATAAATTCTTGACACGCCCTTCAGACAACCAGAAAATGGATTTATCCCCCGGTTTTTCCGTTATTTATTCCAACCGCATGGAAGATTTGCGGAAAGTCGCCGTTGGGTGGATTAAGAAGCACCCCCTTGCACCGCTGGAAGATGAAGTATTCATTGTCCAGAGTAACGGAATGGCACAGTGGCTCAAGCTGGCTCTCGCGCAAAATGACGGTTGCGGCATCAGTGCGGCTGTCTCCTTTCAATTACCGGCGCGATTTCTGTGGCAGGCATACCGGGCATTTTTGGGGCCGGACACCATACCCCTTGAATCCCCTTACGACATGGAACCCCTCAAATGGCGACTGATGCGATTGTTGAAAAACTTGACCCATGAAGATGGTTTTCCTGAGATTGCCGAATATTTGTCTGACGATCACGACGCAATCAAACGATATCAGTTGGCCTGCCGTCTGGCGGACCTTTTTGACCAATATCAGGTTTACAGGGCTGACTGGCTTGAAGACTGGACCCGCGGGCAAGACTGGATCAGAAATGTCAGTGGTAACCCGGCACCCCTTCCTTCAACCCATCGGTGGCAGGCCCGATTGTGGCGTCTCATTCAAAGAGATGTGCCGGATGTGAACCGGGACAGCAGCCGTTTTCATTTACACCGGCGGTTTCTTAAAGCAGCCCGAACCGCTTCGTCCCCACCACCCGGCCTTTGCCGCCGTGTGATCATTTTCGGTATCAGCGCGCTGCCTGAGCAAACCCTGGAAGCATTGCATGCGCTGGACCGGCACACCCAGATCCTTTTCTTTGTCCTCAACCCCTGCCGGTACTACTGGGCTGATATCCTTGAAAAGCGTGACCTGCTGCGGTTGAAACAGCCCCCCCATCTTCAACCTGACGGGACTCTCAGCAAAGCGCACAGTGAATCGGTTCATTATGAATTCCATCCCCTTCTGGCTTCCTGGGGAAAGCAGGGCCGCGACACCATCGGTCTTCTCAACCAATATGAACGCACCGGAACGGCCCGTAACGGTTTTGGTGAAATTGATCTCTTTGATGATGTTGTTTCCAAGAAAAAGGATGCCCCACTGTTGCACCAGGTTCAGCAGGCGATCCTGGATTTGAAGCCTCTGCCAAGTGTGAATGGAAGCAAAAATACCGTCTCCTCAAAGGACCTCTCCATCACCTTTCAACTGACTTACAGTCGCCAGCGGGAAGTGGAAGTGCTGCAGGACCACCTGCTCAGCCTGTTCAAGGAAACCCGGAACCTGACGCCGCAGGATATCATTGTGATGACGCCGGACATCGATGTCTACACGCCCCATATCGAATCGGTTTTCGGGAACCTGGTCCCACATGACCCCCGCTTTATTCCCTTTGCCATTGCCGACAGACCGAACCCCACCGGCGTTGCCATGTTGCGTGGTTTTGAAAAACTGCTCTCTCTACCCGCTTCACGCATGACGCAGAGCGAGTTTCTGGACCTCCTGCAAATTCCTGCGGTTCGACATCGCTTCGGTCTGGCAAAACAGGATGTTCGAAAACTTCAGCAATGGATTGACGGAGCAGGCATCCGCTGGGGGCTTAACGGAGAACAACGAACAGCCTTTGAATTGCCGCCGGACATTACGGCAAACACCTGGCAGTTCGGTTTACGCCGCATGCTGCTGGGATATGCCGTAGGGGCAGGAGAACCCTGGCGAGACATCGAGCCCTATGACGAAATCGGCGGTCTGGAAGCGGAACTGATCGGCCCACTACATGACATATGCAGCCGGCTTGAAAAACACTGGCAGGCCCTTAAAAAGCCCGCATCTCCCAAAGGTTGGTACGATAGGATGATGACATTGATCAATGATTTTTTCCTGCCCGCAGACAGCAACGATCAACTCATCTACAGCCTACTGCATGAAATACTGGAAACATGGCAAAAGGACTGTCTGGATGCCGACCTGAAAGAGCCCCTTTCCCTTGCGGTGGTTCGGGACGTTTGGCTTCGTACAATAAAAGACCGTCATATGTCTCAACATTTTCTGGTGGGACCGGTGAATTTCTGCACGCTCATGCCCATGCGGGCCATTCCTTTTAAAATCGTCTGCCTTCTGGGCATGAACGACGGCGAATACCCCCGGAGTCATACCCCGGAGAATTTCGATCTAATGACCTTTCCAGGCTTCTACCGACCGGGTGATCGCTCCCGCCGGGAAGACGACCGGTATCTATTCCTTGAAGCACTACTTTCCGCAAGAGAAAGGCTCTACATCAGCTACATTGCCCGAAGCGTCATTGATAACACCGAGCGTATGCCGTCGGTGCTGCTTTCCCAGTTGCGGGATTATCTGGCTGAGGGATGGCGCATTGAGGCGGGACTACCCGGTGAAAAAGTGGCGGAACCCGCCCGGACGCTGCCGGATCAATTGACCCGCCTGCACCCGCTGCAACCTTTCAGCAAAGCATATTTCATGCCCCATAAGACCCGAAAACCCTTCACCTATTCCAGCGAATGGCGGAAAATGCTGAACCCGCCGGAACCCGGATGGAACCCCCATAGGCTTCCGCCAGCCATGATGGATGCCGGGCCGGGGTTGATTCAATGGATTCGATGTCTCAAAAATCCCGTCAAAAGTTTTTTCAACCAGCGGCTCAATATCTATTTTGATGACGCTGAAACGATCAACCGAGACCAGGAGCCCTTTTCCCTGGATGCACTCTCTCCGTTCAATCTGGGCCAACGGCTGCTGAAAGCGGGTCTCGCGGCACCCGTTACGGAATATAAAAAAGCCGTTCACGAAGCAGCCAAACGGCTTCAACGAACGGGGGAATTGCCGCCCGGCGGTTTTGGCCCACTGTGTGGCGAAAAGCTCGAAGAACCCGTCCTTCAAATGCTGGAGCGCCATCATAAGCTGGCCCAAGACCACCCGCATATCTCTCCCCCGGTGGAAATCCGATTTCCCATCGATATTCAAGGATGTTACTGCGATGCACTGGAGGACTGGCTGGACGGTTTACAAACCCGCCAACCATTGATCTCCAATGAAAAAGAAAGCTTAAGCTATAGTCGCTGGACCTTTTACCCCATGGACATCCTGGACGGTAAAAGCCGGATAGCCCGGCCGGACAGCATGGTGGATCTCTGGGTCAGGCATCTGGCCGGATGCGCTCAAATGTTGGACCTGACCAGCATCCTGATCGCCCCTGACGGCCTGGCGAAATTTCCGCCCTTTCCTCCGGAAGTTGCGAAGGACTATCTCACTATAATAGCGGAATTTTGGTGGCAATCCCTTCACCGGCCAATGCCCGTCACCGCAAGAACGGCCCTGGCGTATCTGAAAGTTTTATCTGCAAACGGGGACCAAGAGGGAGAAATCGGAGAAAAGGCTTTGGCGGCGGCCCGAAAGGCCTACGAAGGAAACGGCTACCAATATATGGGAGAACTGGGGTATAATGACGGCATTTATCTGAAACGGTGTTATCCTGATTTTAACGCCATCCTGCAGGTCGAAAAGGATGGTTTCATAACGTTGGCCAACCGCATTTATGAGCCCCTCATGTCCACCCTTCAAACGGATACATCCCCATGAGCCGTCGTCTTGATCCACTAACCTTTCCCATTCACGGCAGGCAACTCATTGAAGCCAGTGCGGGGACTGGAAAAACCTATACCATCGGCGCCCTCTACCTCCGGCTGGTACTGGGTCACGGTGGCAAAAACGGATTTCACAGGGCACTCATGCCTCCCGAAATTCTGGTGGTCACCTTTACAAACGCCGCCACAGAAGAGCTGCGCCATCGGATTCGTCAAAAGCTGGTTGAAGCCGCCGGCTATTTTAATGGGACTTGCAAAGGAGATGGCTTTCTGGAAGGCCTTGCCGGTGCATTTCCGAAAGCATCATGGCCTGAAAAAGCGCGTGTCCTTGAACAGTCGTCCCTGTGGATGGATGAAGCCGCCATCCATACCATTCACAGCTGGAGCAGCCGCATGCTGCGGCAGCACGCCTTTTTGTGCGGCAGCCTTTTTGATCTGGAACTGGCACCCGATGATGAAAATCTCCTGGAGGAAGCCGCGTGCGATTACTGGCGCTCCCATCTTTATCATCTACCGCCCCGCCAGCTGGCGGATCTTTTGGCTTTGATCCAATGTTCCACACCAGAAGCGCTTCTGGACAGGGTCAGGCCGATTCTGCGCCGGGATCCGCTCCTGGAAGGGGATCCCTTTGAATTGCTGGGGAAGCGGCATCAGGCCATTGAGACGGCGCGCCGGGAATGGTCCGCGGACTTTGAAACCGCAGCCAATCAAATAAGAGATGCAGCATCCCGGAAAATCCTGAACGGCAGAACCTATGCCGCCGGCTCCCTGGAAAAGGAAATACGGCAAATGGGCTGCTGGGCTGCAGATAACGGTCCTCTTCCGGATGCCCGACTCCTTTACAAATTCTCACACACGGGCCTCAATGAAGGCGCCAACAAAAACAAAACCCCGCCCGAACATCACGCCTACGAAGCCCTGGACCTGCTCAACAACGTTTTGGACCCGTTGGATGTTGAAAAGGCCCTGCTGGTTCACGCGGCACGGGAAATTCATGCCCGTTATCAGCATCAGAAAGCCCTTCAGAAAATCGTGGACTTTGACGATCTCCTTGACCGCCTGAACGAGGCCCTGCACCGCGACGGCAATGGGCGTCTGGCTCAAACAATTTCCGAGCAGTACCCGGTGGCAATGATTGATGAGTTTCAGGACACGGATCCCGTTCAATATACCGCCTTTTCCAAAATTTACGGCGGCCGGCCACAGACGGCATTTCTGATGATCGGCGATCCCAAGCAGTCCATCTATGCCTTCCGCGGCGCGGATATTCAAACCTATCTCAGGGCCCGAAAGGATACCGGCGACGTCCCCCACACCCTGGACGCCAATTATCGTGCCACCAAGGAACTGGTGCACGCGGTCAATCAGATGTTCGGGTTTGCAAACAAACATCCGGAAGGCCCCTTTCTCTTTAACAATCGGATCCCTTTTGAACCGGTTGTGCCGAAAGGCCCTGAAGGAGAGCTGGTCATCAGGGAGAGCCCGTCATCAGGCCTGCATATCCGACAAATGTCGCAGAAGGAACCGGTCCCAAAAACAGGACCCCGAGGATACCTGTCCAAAATGGCGGAAGATTTTGCCGGCGAAATCGTTCACCTTCTGAATCTGGCGGAACAAGTTCCTCCGAGAGCCTTTTTCCGCAATACCCCTGACGCACCACTAAAACCGCTTCGTCCTGCAGATGTGGCGATCATGGTACGGAGCGGCGGTGAAGCGCGAATCATTCGAAAGGAACTGGACAAATGCGGGATACGGAGCGTCTACCTATCGGATAAGACATCCGTCTTTGACGCCCGGGAAGCAAGAGACGTGCTTTATCTGCTCCGTGCCTGCGCCTGGCCGGGTGTGGAAAGAACTCTCAAAGCCGCTCTGGCCACTCCGATTTTAGATCTTCCACTACACCATCTGGACGATTTGAACCGAAATGAGGCCGCCTGGGAAAAAGAAATTGAACGTTTCGGCCGGTACCAATGGATCTGGCACACCCGCGGTGTTCTGCCCATGCTCCGCACCCTGCTCCAGGATTTCGGCATGTCATCGGGCCTTTTGACCGCCACCGAGGGCGAGCGCGCCGCAACCAATTTCCTTCACCTGGCCGAACTTCTGCAGGCAAAATCCCTTGAACTGGAAGGTCCCCAGGGTTTGATCAACTGGCTGGAAGATCAGCTTCAAAAGCATCCTGCCGGATCGGCAGAACAGATCCTTCGGCTGGAAAGCGACGAAGCACTGGTCAAGGTGGTCACCATTCACAAATCAAAAGGGTTGCAGTACCCTTTGGTTTTCCTCCCCTTCGTCTGTTCTTTTCGGCAAACCACCCCAAAAGACATGGCCATGGCCACATATCGTGATGAGCAAGGGGACGTCAGGCTTGTGAAGCCTCTCGATTCGGCAACCATTGGAGAAATGGAAACGAAAAGACTGGCGGAAGATCTTCGCCTTCTCTATGTGGCTGTAACCCGGGCCCAGTATGCCTGCTGGATGGGCATCGGCGTCATGGGGAGAAAATTGAAAAACGGTGAAAAAAACACACTCCATTTGTCGGGTTTCGGCTACCTGCTTTCGGGCGGCGAAGTGATACCCACCCGCGAGCTTTCCCGCAAGCTGCAGTCGTTGAAAGGCCAATGCCAGCATATAACCTTTGAAACGATGCCTGAAACGCCGGATCATACAGCATATACACCGAATACCCAAACGGTTCCACTCATGCCCGCACGCCCCTTTGACACACCGGTGTTCCGGGATTGGCGGATCAGCAGTTACTCCGGCATATTGAAAGCGACGGGCACTGTTCCCCAAAACACCTTGGAAACCGCGGAACAAGGAACGCCTTTTGATTTTCCCTTCTCTTCTATGGAAGATCAACTTCGGGAGTCCGAGGAAGCCTATTTTTCTTACCCGGAGCAGGGGCAAGGAAAACCTTCCATCCACAATTTTCCAAAAGGACCTGAGCCGGGGACATTCCTTCACGGGCTCCTGGAATGGGCGGCCCGTGAAGGGTTCAACAAAGTCGCCCGTGATCCTTCGCTGATTGATGCCGAGGTTCAACGGCGCTCAAGGCATCGGGGTTGGCAAAATTGGGTGGATGCCCTTAGAAAATGGCTTCAAGACTTTTTGAAAACGCCCATCCCTTTGCCCGGTCAAGAGACGCTGTTGCGTCTGACGGATCTGCCATCCGCCGGTTACCGGCCCGAACTGGAGTTTTTATTCGCCGCCCACCGGGTCCACATCGGCGCTCTCGATGGTATTCTGACCCGGGAAATCCTGCCCGGAAGCGAAAGAGCACCCCTTCAAAATTTTCATATTAACGGCATGCTGAAAGGCTTTATTGATCTGGTTTTCGAGTTTCAAGGAAAATATTACGTCCTGGATTACAAATCGAACCATCTCGGAGAAAACACCCAAGCGTATCAGCCGAATGCCATGGTCCGCGCCATGTTATCCCACCGGTATGACCTGCAGTATGTGCTTTACACCCTCGCACTTCACCGCCTGCTCAAAGCAAGGCTTCCTGAATACCGGTACCAAAAAGATATGGGAGGCGCGGTTTATTTGTTCCTGAGAGGGATCGATAAAAACCGTAACGGCATATACGGGGATAAGCCGCCTGAGGTACTTATTGAAAAGCTGGATTTTATTTTTGAAGGTAGCGGGGAAAACCGTTGATCAACCCTGATTTCCAAAAGCTGTTGAAAAACTGGGTGGCCGTGGGCTGGTTAAGGCCTCTGGATGGCGCTTTTTCGGAATTCCTGGAAACGCTGCATCCCAATACCCCCGGGATGGCGTTGCTCATGGCGGCCCTTGCCAGCCACCAACTGGGAAGGGGACACATCTGTCTCGATCTTGAAACCCTGATTCTTGACCCTGAGAAAACCCTTTCGCTCCCCCCCGAAACACCGGCAAAGGAACCGCTTTGTGCCGAGCCGCCCGCTGTCCTCAAAGACATTGCGCTTCCGGACCTCTTGAACCAGTTGGAAACCGCCCCTTTCGTTTCACCGGGGCCCGGCAATACCCCCCTTGTGCTTTCATCGGGGCTTCTCTATCTGCGGCGTTACTGGGAATATACACAAGTTGTAGGACAAAATATTTTAGGGAGACTGAAGATTGCGTTCCCCGTACCCCACAATTTGGAAAACCGCATCGATGCGCATTTTGAACCGCTTAGAAACGCGGAAGAAAAGGCCAGAACCCACGTACACTGGCAAAGCGTGGCGGCAGCCGTCGCGGCAAGGGGTTCATTCACCGTTATTTCAGGAGGACCCGGTACCGGGAAAACCACCACAGTGGTTCACCTGCTGGCCCTCCTTCAACAAATGACCATGGAAGAAGGCCGGAAGCTGCGCATCCGCATAGCCGCTCCCACGGGCAAGGCCGCTGCCCGTCTGACGGAATCCATGGCCAAGGCAATGGATAAACTACCCCCGGCGATCCGGGGAACCCTGCCGCGGGAAATCACCACGCTGCACCGTCTCCTGGGAAGCAGGCCCCATACCCGCCACTTCAACCATGATTCTCAAAATCCAATCCATGTGGACCTTCTGGTAGTGGATGAAGCCTCCATGATCGATCTTGAGATCATGGCGGCACTGCTCGGTGCCCTGCCAACAACCGCCCGGCTGATCCTGTTGGGGGATAAGGATCAGTTGGCTTCGGTGGAAGCAGGCTCCGTTCTGGGGGACATCTGTCAAAACGGCGATGGCGCAGGTTACACATCTGAGACCATCGCATGGATTCAGAAACAGACCGGATACAACCTGGGGGCTTTTGAAGGAAAAGGCACCCCGCTGGATCAACATATTATCCTGTTAAGGAAAAACTACCGCTTTGGAAAAGCCAGCGGCATAGCGGTCCTTGCAAGAGCTGTCAACAAGGGGGATCCGAAAGCGGTGCAAGATATCTTGCATATGGCATTCCCGGACATTCGCCATCTATCCATGGACAGTATCGACGATGAATCCTTCTCCCACCTGATTCTGGAAGGCGATTGCCGGCCGAGGGGTATGCAAACGGCGCAGGGGGCTGTTGCAAACCCACAATCCACAATCGACAATCCCCATTCCAAAGCGGGCTATGGCGCCTACCTGGAACGGGTAAAATCCGGCCCCGAAAAGGAAGCTGAAGACCCGTGGCTTAGATCGGTGATTCAAGACTTCAGCGCGTTCCAAATCCTCTCACCGCTGCGCGGCGGACCTTGGGGAGTCCGGGGCCTTAATGAGAAGACGGCTGAAATTCTTTTCAGGCGCGGGTTGATCGCTGCCAGAGAAGGCTGGTATGCGGGCCGCCCCGTCATGATGACCCGAAACGACTACAATCTGGGATTAATGAATGGCGATACAGGCATTGTCCTGCCGGTGAGAGACGGCAGCCGCCCCGACGGCATCACCTTGAAAGCCGTATTTCCCATGGCAAACGGCGTTTTGAAAAAGGTATTGCCTTCCAGACTCAACCACATTGAAACCGCTTATGCCATGACCGTCCACAAAAGCCAGGGCTCCGAGTTCGATCATACGGCCCTGGTCCTCCCGAATCACTCGACCCCGGTGCTGACAAGGGAATTATTGTATACCGCCGTTACACGCTCACGCAAACGGTTCACCCTGGTAAACCCACGTGGTGATCTCTTTGCTGAAGCCGTAAAACGAAGGACTTACCGGGCATCCGGCCTCGGCAGGTTGCTTGGCGCCGGGGATGATTGATAGAGAAGGCCACGGGTCTTCACTATCTGTTAATTGTTTCGAACAGGCAGTGCCCGCGGATGGTTGGTTTCAAGAGACTGATCCCGCCAGTCCGCGGGACCCAGATTGAAATGGAAAAACGTCTCCACTTCCGAAATTCCGTCCCATGACCAGACGGGACAACAGGACAACTGAATGAACCGCGTAATATGGCAAACCCCTTTGCAACCCTCTGCAAGCGGATATGGGTCTCTGAAGCGCGGGTTATAGAGACCTTTGAGTTCCTCTGTTGTGGGCATCCGCCAGTCTTCATACCCGCCGACACGGTAATTTCGGCAGTATGTTTTGGCCTCATCCCAGGTGATGGCGCCACCATTGTCTTCGGCCGCCCACATGAGACCGGTGGTCAGGTCTTTAACGATTCCGTTGTCATAGGCAACAAATCGTTGTGTACGACCGATTTCCTTGACCTGTACTTCTTTTGTCGCGGAACATCCCATGGAGAATAACAGCAATAAACTGATCGCCACCCATTTTTTCATAATCGTCTCCTGTTCGGCTATCGCCGTAACGGCAAGCTGTGATGCGGTTTAATTAAAAGCCAATCATCTCTTCAATGGCAGATCCAATGGTTTTTGGACATACCCTTCGGGAATTTTGAAGAGGTCTTTACTCAGCGTCTTTTCTTCAATTTTTTCTAGGGTGGTGGTTGTGGTCATCCCCATTACGTTGCTCTCCATCTTTACGGGGAACCCTTTTCCCGAAAGATCGGTGGAAAGTCCCATCCTCCTGAACTGGGGCGAATCTTTCATACTTTTTCCGCTGATCTTCTCATATTCGCCATAACCCGGCACATCCTTACTCAGCCACTGCACGTTTTCGACCCCCATGAAAGTCATGATAAATTTCTCACATTTAAACCCTTTGATGGTTTTTGTTTCTCCCGTGGCCGTCACTTTGGCATCTTCCTGCATTTTTGCCATTGCGCCCATATTCTTTTCCATTTCCTTCATGTTGATCTTGACATAGGTTTTGGTGGATGGATCCAACTGGTAAACAACCATGTCGTCAAAAAGAATGATGGTAATATCGTCCTTCGTATCAACGCGGCTGCCGTAATCGGTCAGGTAATGCTTCATGGTTTCCGGGCCGCCACCGCCATGTGCCATGCCCGGTGCGGGGGGCGGTTCGGGAAGGTCCTTGGGCAGATTTTTCGCTATTCCCTGCGGCAATTTCTTTGCCAGGTCTTCCGGCATTCCTTTTGGAAAACCTTCCGGCAATCCCTTTGGTTGACCACTTTGAATCATTACGGATTCCCAATAGAGATCCGCATAAGCCACGGGAGAAAAGACCATCAGCAGAAACACACCTGATAAAAGACACTGCCACAACTTATTTCCATTGATTTTCATAGGAACACCCCTTTCATTTACGGATTTTTTGGTTATCTTATATCCCACCCTGAATTATCACGTCAAGCATTCTTGGCAATCCTTAAGCCGCCGGAATGTTGGTGGGCATTGACAAGCCTGAACGGTTTTCATATATGTAAGCTGTCGAAATTTTGCGACTTAAAAAAGGGATTTAAAGGAAAAAATGAAACAGATTCGGAACTTCAGCATCATTGCCCATATCGATCATGGAAAATCGACCCTTGCCGACCGGATGATTCAGGCCACCGGTCTTGTGGAGACACGGGATTTCCGCGATCAACTCCTGGATAACATGGATATTGAAAGGGAGCGGGGCATCACCATCAAGAGTCAGGCCATTACACTCCCCTACGTAGACCGTGAAGGACGGGAATTTGCACTGAATCTCATTGATACGCCCGGACATGTGGATTTTTCCTACGAAGTCTCCCGGGCCCTGGCTTCCTGCGAAGGCGTTCTCCTTCTCGTGGATGCCGCCCAAGGCGTTGAAGCGCAAACCATGGCCAATTTATTTGCCGCAATGGAGCACGACCTGGAAATCATACCGGTCATCAACAAGATTGACCTGCCGTCGGCCGACGTGGAAAGTGTGAAAGAACAGATCGAAATGGATCTGGGGCTCGATTCCGAAACTGCCATTTTATGTTCCGCAAAAGAGGGTACGGGAGTTGACGATGTTCTCGAAGCCATCGTAAACCGGCTCCCGCCACCTTTGGGCAGTGAAGAAGACCCGCTCAAGGCCCTTATATTTGACGCCCATTATGATCCTTTTCGCGGTACCATTGTGAGTTGCAGGATCTTTTCCGGGCACGTTCGGCCCGGGGACACCATTCGGCTGATGTTCAACAACGCCACATACCGGGTGGAAGAAGTGGGTATTTTTCATCTGTCGCGGGAACCCCGAAAAACCCTTTCGGCAGGTGAAGTGGGCTATATCATTTCGGGTATCAAGACGGTCAGTGACACACGCATCGGCGATACCGTCACGCTTGCTGATAACCCCGCGCCTGAGCCCCTTCCGGGATTCAAGGAAGTCAAACCGGTCGTATTTGCATCCATATATCCGGTGGCATCCGACGAGTACCGATCCCTGGTGGAGGCCCTTGAAAAATACAAGCTCAATGATGCGGCGCTGATTTTCCAAAAAGATTCTTCCGCTGCCCTGGGGCTGGGTTTTCGTTGCGGCTTTCTGGGATTGCTGCACCTTGAGATCGTTCAGGAACGGCTCGAAAGAGAATTCGACCAGTCCCTCATCATGACCGCTCCTACGGTGCAATACCGTTTTGAACTCACCAACGGCGATCATATCACCGTTGACAATCCCCTGTATTATCCGGACCCGGCCACCATTTCAAAGGCGTTTGAACCGTTCATTCGGGCCAGCATCATGATTCCGGAGCGATACATGGGGGCTGTCATGGAACTCTGCCTGGAACGGCGGGGAACCAATTCAAAATTTCATTACCCTTCACCGGGGCGCATTGAAATCCAATTCGATATGCCCCTGGCCGAGGTCATTTATGATTTCTACGACAAACTCAAGACCGTTACCCAGGGGTACGGTTCCTTTGATTATGAATTGCTGGATTATCGGGAAAGCGACCTGGTCAAGCTGGATATTCTGTTAAACGGAGAAAAAGTGGATGCTCTCTGCCAGATTGTCCACCGGGACGGGGCCCGGGCCCGGGCGCTTCAAGCCTGCAAGCGATTGAAAGAGGAAATCCCCAGACACATGTTTAAAATCGCCATTCAAGGCGCCATCGGCGGCACCATTATTGCGCGTTCGACGGTCAATGCCTTTCGAAAAGACGTGACGGCAAAGTGTTACGGTGGTGACATCACTCGAAAAAGGAAGCTTCTGGAAAAGCAGAAAAAGGGTAAGAAACGGATGAAGATGGTCGGTTCCGTGACCGTGCCCCAAAGCGCCTTCGTGGCGGTGCTTAAATCCGACAACAATTGACGATGCTTCCCGGGCTCTATGTTCATGTCCCTTTCTGTGACAGTAAATGCCCCTACTGCGGCTTTTATTCAATTCCTTCCAAAACCCCCGTTGCCGGCTGGCTGAAGGGTCTTGAAAAAGAAATTTTTCACACCAAAAATCGGTTCGAACGGTTTGACACCCTTTATCTGGGCGGCGGAACGCCTTCCATGTTAAGCGATAGGGACCTTGAAAGGATATTGTCGCTTATTTTCGACCATTACCCGCTAACACCCGATGCTGAAATAACCCTGGAAGCGAACCCTTGCCAGGTTACCCTTGCGAAAGCGGATTTCATCAGAAGCCTGGGGGTCAATCGCATCAATCTGGGGGTCCAGTCCTTTGACGACCGGGTGCTCAAATTCCTGGGCCGCAGGCATTCCTCCCAACGTGCCGAAGACGCCGTCAGGCATCTTAGGTCGGCGGGTTTTCAAAACATCGGTTTGGACCTGATTTACGGGTTCAAGGCGCAGCCCATGAAAGCATGGATGACGACCCTCAAAAAAGCCCTCTCATTTGAACCGGAGCACCTCTCCTGCTATCAATTGACCCTTGAAAAAGGAACGGTTTTCAAGCGGCGCTCTCAAAAAAACAATAGCATTATCCTGCCTGAAAAAACCGCCGCCGCTCATTTTCTGGCCACGTCCGCATTTCTCGAAAACAAAGGATACGTTCATTATGAGGTGTCCAATTTTGCCTTGAATAAGAGCCTTGAATCCCGGCACAACCGAAAATATTGGCGGCATATTCCTTATCTGGGGCTGGGCCCTTCAGCCCACAGCTTTGACGGAAAACAAAGATGGTGGAATGTACGATCGGTAAGGGAGTATTGTAAGGCCCTGAATGAGAACCGGTTACCCGTTGAAGGGAATGAAACCCTTACGAAAGAACAACTTCATCTGGAATCCCTGGCACTGGGTGTCAGAACCCGGCATGGGGTTGACACGACAATCCTTCCCCCCGCATCCGGAAACGCTCTTTTCATGCTTCAGAGGCAGGGGCTTTTGAAAATCAAAAGGGGTCATGCCATTCCGACACGGCGGGGCTACCTTATGGCGGACCATCTGCCGCTCTGGCTTTCCCCTTGAAATGTGCTCAACCCTGTCCCTTTAAGACAGCGCAGATTTCATCACCGAACTCTTCCTGCTGCCAATTCTTGATGCCCAAGGTTTTTTTTATGTCTTCGGGAGCACGGGGGTTTAAAAGCGCCAGGGTTTTTGCCTGTGCATTGGTGCAGATAAGGGCCGGGTCCACGCCCATTTCATCGCCGCGCTGATCCCGCCATTGTTTGAGACGTTTCACCCGTTCCCCCACCTTTGGACCGATCCTTTGGGATCTTTTCTGCGGGTATAGGGGAAGGTCCTTTTCGGGCAGCTTTAACGCATGGCGCACGCTTTTCAAAATGCCCTCTCCCAGCTGTTTTGCCTGTTTATGGCTCAACCCCTTGATGTGCTTAAGTTCGGTCATCCTGACCGGTTTTTGCTTTGCCAGTGCCATCACCTGGGCATTCCCCATTACCTTAAACAAGGGAACATCTCTCCGCCGGGCCGTCCGATCCCTATATTGTAAAATCGCTTCCAGCACAGCCAGGCTTCGGCGATCCAGTTTCCCGGCACCGTTAAATTTCAGAAACAAGGGTTCATCCCCCGGCGACGCGCTACGAACCGTGGTTTGCAGCTGGCACTCTTCTTCCACAAAAGGTAGACGACCTGTTTTTACAAGTTCCTCACGAAGGTTTTGTGCCAGGGGAATGAGATGACAGGTATCATGAACGGCATATTGCAGCATGGGTGCCGGAAGCGGTCGTTGAGACCAGTCTTTTTTCTGATATTTCTTTTTAAGTGTTATGTTGAGTTTCCCTTGAAGCAGACTGGCAAGCCCGATATCCGTCAACCCCAGAAACCGTGCCGCGATTTGGGTGTCAAAAAGCGCATTTACTTCAATTTTAAAATCCCTGTACAGGGACCTGATATCATAGTCGGCCCCGTGAAAAATCTTGCAAATTCCGAAAGATTTGAAAATCGGTGCCAGTGGTGAGAGGTCCTTTACGGCCAGCGGATCCACGAGAATATTTTTCGAGGGTGTCGAAAACTGCAGAAGACATACCTTTTCCTGGTAATGAAACATGCTATCGGCTTCCAGGTCAACGGCGATAGCAGTCTCTTTCTGCAGGATACCCACAATGCTTGTCAATGCTTCCCCACTTTCCACATGCAGATAATCCTGCCCCTCCTCGCCCATCAAGTCCTCCTCAACATTAGCGCTAAACCCTTGACATTGACTTTTTATCTTCTTATTTTACCGAAATAGTAAATTAGATAAAGGTATTTTTTTTATGAAACTAAGTGAGAAACTCCATTTTTTCCCGTGGAACAACCCATCGGCCAATAACTGCAACACCTATTTCATCGATGGCGAAAAAAAGATACTGGTGGACCCGGGTCACTATCATCTTTTCGGCCACGTTGGGGATCAGTTGGCCCAGCTTTCCCTCACCCCTGAAGATATGGACATGGTTATCATCACTCACGGACACCCGGACCATATGGAGGGGGTCAGGGTATTCGAAAATACCGAAGCCCTCATTGCACTTCATGAAACCGAAATGACTTTCATCCAATCGGTTGCTCCCCACTACGGCGAAGCGCTGGGCATTCGAGACTTCGAACCGGACATACTGCTCAAAGAAGGGGATCTCGAAATCGGGGACACTACCTTTCAGGTATTTCATACCCCGGGCCATTCACCCGGCTCCGTCAGCCTTTATCTGCCCGATCAAAAGGTACTTTTCACAGGAGATGTGGTCTTCAATCAGGGAATCGGCAGAACGGACCTTCCCGGCGGAAACGGAGGGGAACTGAAGGAGAGCATCAGAAGAATATCCGATCTGGATGTTTCCCTTTTGCTCACCGGCCACGGCGATGTGGTGTCCGGCCGTGACGCTGTGGCGGAAAACTTTAAAATGATTGAAGACTACTGGTTTGCCTACCTCTAACTGAATGGACCCATCCATGTCTTCCATCGACTTTGACCTGCGCCAACTGGAAATCTTCGTCAACATCGTTGATCTTAAAAGCTTTTCAAGGGCCGCCAAGGCTGTTTTTCTGGCACAGGCGTCCGTCAGCGAGCGAATCGCAACCCTTGAAAAAATGGTGGGCGTTCGCCTTCTGGATCGGCTTGGAAGGGAAGTGACCCCGACCAAGGCAGGTGAACTTCTTTATAAGCATGCTGTCTTGCTTCTGGATATGAAAAACACGGCCTGCCTTGAAATGGAGGAGTTCATGGGGGTTACGCGGGGTGAAATCCGTCTCGGTGGCAGCACGATCCCCGGCGAATATATCTTTCCAAAAATCCTCGGCCTTTTCTGCCGTAAATACCCTCAAATTACCGTTAATCTGTCCGTCGCTGATTCTGTGGACATTGAAACCAGAGTTTCAAACGGAGGCCTTGAACTGGGCGTCGTCGGCTCCAAAACCGCAAAAAAAAATCTGATCTGTCACGAGCTATGGGCGGACGAACTGGTACTGGCCATTCCTTCTCACCATCGATGGGCCGACAGAGAATCGGTTTCCGCAAAAGCACTTTTTGAAGAACCCTTCATATTTCGAGAGCGGGGGTCGGGGACATTCAAAATATTCGATAAATATCTGCGGGCCATTGACCCGGCGGGGTTTAGCGCCCTTAACGCAGTTGCCCGGTTCGGCACATCCACGGCGGTCAAAGAAGGGATCAAGGCGGGCCTGGGAATTTCAATCCTATCTTCCCGTGCAGTTGAAACCGAATTGGCTTCGGGGGTGCTGAAAGCTTTACAGATTGAAAATCTCCCCATGAATCGCAGTTTTTATTTGATTCGCGACAAAAGACGGGTTGCGTCACCTCTTTGCGTCGCCCTCTGCGATTTTTTACTGAAGACAAAAGAGGCGTCGGACCATGGTGGAAAAGAGAGCCTGGATTGATTACAGGGGCGATTGCTGAGGTGCGTTTCAGGACGTAGCTCTATGTCTGAGAATACTGCATCGAGGGGAAGCTTTTGGATTCATCGTTGAAAGCGACAAACTCGAAAAAATCCAAAAAGTGATCCGGCACAACGGGGGTGAAGTGCTATCGCGAGTGTTTGAAAACGGTGATGTTCGCATGCAGGTCAGAAAAATTTAAAGGCCGGGATTTCCTCAGGCACTACTTCACCCTGGCACCGGGCGTGGTTTCAGTATCAGGCGTCAGCAGGTGCAGCCCATGTTTATCTCCCGCCGCCAGTAGCATCCCCTGCGACTCAACACCCATCAATTTCACCGGTTCCAGGTTGGCCACCAGAAGCACTTGTATACCGGGCAGGGTTTCTTTTCGGTAGTGTTCTTTGATACCGGCAACCACCGTTCGTTCCCCTTCCTCACCCATATCCACCGTTAACTTCAAAAGCTTTTTTGAGCCCGGAATCTCTTCCGCGATCATGATGACACCCACCCGGAGGTCCAGCTTTTGAAAATCCTCGAAAGTGATGGCGGAAGGCTTTTCGTCGGTCTTCGCTTTTCGAGGCTTCTTTTTTGTTGCTGCGGGTGACGCATCTTTTTCCTTTTTTTTCGAATCAATGCGAGGAAACAAGCCCGGCGCCTTCAGGATGGGATGCGTCGGTTTTTCCAGCCCCCAGGTCCTCAAGTCCGTCAGGCGACATTGGTCCCCTTTATGGGTAAGGCCCAGCTGTTCCTGGATTTTTTCCGCCGATGCCGGCATAAAAGGCCATACGAGACCCGCCACAATTCTGAGCGTCTCAAAGATATGGTTGATAACCGTCTTAAGACGTTCCGGATCCGATTTAGCCAGAACCCAAGGCGCCATTCGGTCGATGTATTTATTAACGTCTGAAATCACCTCCCAAACAGCCATAAGCGCCTTGTGAAATGCCAATTGGTTCATATGGCCCTGGTAGATTTCTATCAATAAAACGGCATTGTTTTTCAGGGCCTCGTCTTCTTCGCTTGAAGGTCCCGCACCGGGAAGTGCTCCTTCAAAATATTTATGCACCATGGTCAGGCTGCGGCTCACCAGATTGCCCAGATCGTTGGCCAAATCCGCATTAAGCCTTTGAACCAGAGCGTCTTCACTGAATTCCGAATCAAGACCGAACGCCATTTCCCGCATGAGGAAGTATCTGAATGGATCAAGCCCATAGATATCCACCAGTTCAAGAGGCTCCACAACATTGCCGATACTCTTGCTCATCTTCCCCGCATCAATATTCCAATATCCGTGTACATTGAGGTGCTGATAGGGTTCGATGCCTGCGGATTTGAGCATACAGGGCCAGTAGATGCCATGGGGCTTCAGAATGTCCTTTGCAATAACATGCTGGGCCACGGGCCAAAAATCCTGAAAATCCGCGCCTTCAGGATACCCCAGCGCCGAAACATAATTTATGAGTGCATCGAACCAGACATAGGTGACAAAATCTTCGTCGAAAGGGAGTGTAATGCCCCATTTAAGGCGCGATTTAGGACGGGAAATGCACAGATCTTCCAACGGTTCCGACAGAAAAGAAAGCACCTCGTTACGGTATCTTTCCGGTCGGATAAAGGACGGATTCTTTTTGATATGCTCAATCAGCCATTCCTGGTATCGGCTCATACGAAAAAAATAGTTGGCTTCCTTGATGACGTCGGGCTCTTTCTGATGATCGGGACACTTTCCGTCCACCAGCTCTTTTTCCGTGTAAAAGCGTTCACAGCCGAAACAGTAAAGCCCTTCGTATTCGCTGAAATAGATATCATCCTTCTCTTTGACCAGACTGAGAATATTTCGCACCGTCTCCTGGTGATACGCATCCGTGGTTCGAATGAAGGCACTGTTACTAATGTTCAGTCTGGGCCACAGACCCTGAAACATGGCACTGATACGATCTGTATATTGCTTCGGGGTCTGGCCGGCGTTTTCGGCGGCCGCAACAATCTTGTCCCCGTGTTCATCGGTCCCCGTAAGGAAAAAGGTGTCAAAACCTGCCAGTTTGTGGAAGCGGTTCAACACATCCGCCACGATGGTTGTGTAGGCATGACCGATGTGGGGCTCCGCATTTACGTAGTATATGGGTGTTGTAATATAGTATTTTTCTGACACCGGTGTTAATGGTTACTCCTTTTCTTTGATTTCTTTTTTTTGAAAAGACGCTCTTTATGTTTGGAGAGCTCCTTGAGCTCATCGGCTTTCACTTCAAGTTCGCCTTCCGAACCCAGTGAAACCGTGACCGTCTCTTTAAAAACGTTCTGGCGAATGACCTTTCCATCCCCTTCTTTTGTTACCACTTTTTTTCCGATGCGGGGGAGCTTCTTTTTGGCCTGTTCGTAGAATTTGTCCTCATATGTAAGACAGCACATGAGCCTTCCGCACATTCCGGATATTTTGCTGGGATTGAGAGAAATATTCTGCTTTTTGGCCATCTTGATGGTGACAGGCGCAAAGGTGTTCAAGAATGTGGAGCAGCACAGCGGTCGTCCGCAGGTTCCCAGGCCCCCTACCATTTTCGCCTGGTGGCGCACACCGATCTGTCGCATTTCGATCCGTGTTCTGAATTTCCCTACCAGGTCTTTGACCAGTGCTCTGAAATCAACCCGCCCATCCGCCGTAAAATAGATGATGGTTTTGCTGCCGTCAAACCGTTTCTCCACCGAAACAATGCTCATGGGAACGGATCTTTCCTTCACCTTCCGGTAACAGAAATCGTAGACATCCCGTTCCAACTGGCAATCCCTTTCATAACGGTCTATTTCTTCAAGGGTGGCCACTCGGAATACCTTCTTGAGCTTTCGATCAGACCCTTCCCTGCTTTCGTTCTGGGGTTCCGTGCAGACACATCCCACCGCAGGACCTTCCTCAGTGACCACCAGCACCTTATCCCCTTTCTGAAGCACAAAGTGCCCGCAATCGAAATCGTAGACCTTCCCCGAATTTCTGAACTGAATGCCAACGTACTTGCTCATGGGATTCTCAAGTATTCCTTATGACCATTCATCTGTTAGCGGCGCGCGGCCATGTCCGCCCTGTCCGCCACCCATTTTCTGCAAATTCAGTAACGCGTTTTCCAGAACCAGCGTCGGATTCCGCATGCGGTGCAAGTCTCTGACGGCCCGATCCACGGTCTGAAAACTCTCAAGGAGGCTTTGAAACGACAATCCTGATGCGGCTTTCTTCAGCTGATCTCGAAAGTCCTCATTAATCAAAAACCTATCCGCTGTATCCGTCCGGACCAGCAATAGGTCTCGATAGAAGGATGCCCAGACGGAAAGCATGTCAAATAGACCCGCTTTTACGCTTCCCGGTTGATCCAGCCCGGCCCGATCTTCTTTAGCACTCTCGACGGCCATGTTCAAGGCCTCGGCGCCGCTGCATCCATAGAGCCTAAAAATCTTCCCGATCCAACCCTTGCGCCGCTCCAGGTAATCGCTCCCGCTCATGCGAAGGGCCAGCCCCAGACTGCCGTCGGCGGCTCTTGCCAGGATCTGTGCCGAAGGAACATCCAGCTGCGTCTCCTTGGTGAGTTGCGCCACAATTTCCTCGATTTTAAGCGGTCTGAAGGAAACACGTTGGCATCGGGATACGATCGTGGGCAGCAGATCCCGCGGTTCGGCTGCGTTGAGCACAAAAATATTACCAGGCGGTGGTTCTTCAAGGGTTTTCAAGAAAGAATTAGCGGCTTCGACGGTCATGACCTCCGCTTTGTGAATTACAACGACCCGGTAGCCGCCGGAAAATGGCGCATATCCCAGGCTGCGATTGAGCGCCCTGATCTGTTCTATCTTGATTTTCTGGCCGTCAGGTTCCAGGGTGATGAAATCCGGAAAATTTCCGTTCAGAATCTTTCGACAGGATGGACAGACACCGCAACCATCAAGGCCTGAAGGGGTATCGCAATTCAACGTCATGGTAAAGGCCTTGGCAGCGCTGGTCTTTCCGATGCCCGCAATACCCGTAAAAAGATAGGCATGCGGAACCCTTTTCCTGCGCACCACGCTTTCAAACAAGTGCTTGGCTTTTTCCTGGCCGATGATTTGTGAAAAAAACACTGGAGGCTACTCGTTAGGGCTCAATCAATATGTGGTTTCGAAGGCAGGAAAAAATATCCGCCTCCAGGCGGACCTCCGTCTGTGTGGCATCCACCACCACAAACCGGTGGGGATTTTGCTTTGCCAGTTCCCTGTAGCCATGGCGAACGGCCTCGTGAAAGGCCGTTTTTTCCTGTTCGAACCGATCCTGGCCGGCTACTCGGCTTTCCGCATTTCGTTTCAACGCCCTTTTGAGTCCGACACTTACCGGACAATCGAGCAGAAACGTTTTGTCCGGTTTAATACCGAAAGATGCCATTTCGTTCAAACGGGCCGTCATGTGGAGGTCCTGGCCTCGCGCATAACCCTGGTATGCGGTGGTTGCATCAAAAAAGCGGTCGCACAGAACCCATTTCTTTGCCGCCAGCGCCGGCTTGACAACACTCGCCATGTGAAGGGCCCTGTCCGCTTCGTAAAGAAAAAGTTCAGCCAGAGGGGGCAAATCCCGGTTTCCGGATGACAACAAGATCTGCCGAATATCGTTCCCCACGGGGGTTCCCCCCGGCTCCCGCGTCAAAATGCATGAAACCCCCGCCCTTTCCAAACGGGCTGCAATCCGTTTGGCCTGGGTCGATTTGCCACACCCCTCAATGCCTTCAAAAGTAATAAACATTATAGCGTCTAGCTGTTAGCTGGATCATCGGCCTGGCCGCTAACCTCTAAGGGCTCACTTCAAACCGTCTTGCACACCTGCTCAATGGCAGCGGCCATTGCCTCATCTTCTTTACGGATGTCCTCAAGGGTCTTGGGTTTGACACTGGCGGGCCGTTCCTCCAGGTTGTATTTCCACTTGAGAAACTGCTCCCCGGTTGTAGGATAAAGCGTATAGATCAGGAGATCAAAATCATTCTTGGCCAGATCCCCCACTTTCGCTTTGGCCTTTTCCAACTCCGGCTCCAGAAAATCGGCCGCACGGCCTGTGACCGGCGTCTCCCCCCGCCTGTAATTTTTCAGCACCTTTTTCTGTACTTCGGGATCCACCGGTATGGGGGTCTGCCCGTAAAGGCCGTAAGCCAGATCCTTAACCTCATTGGTCACCATCTTATATCGCCCGAACAACACGTTCAACACCGACTGAACACCTACGATCTGACTGGTAGGCGTCACCAAGGGAGGCATGCCCAGTTCCTTGCGGGTGATGGCCACGTCCTTGTACACTTCAGCCAGTCTGTCCAGGGCCTTGGCCTCTTTCAATTGGCCAACCAGGTTTGAAATCATGCCGCCGGGAACCTGGTGGGCCAGCACGCCCGTGTCGATGACGCTCATGTTGTGCCTGGCCAGGTAGTCCCGGTACTTGGGCGCCACGCTCTCCATGTAATCCCCCAGTTCCAACAGCAGGTTCAAATCGAAACCGGTATCGCGGGTTGTGCCGTAAAGGGTGGCCACAATGGGCTCAACGGCCGGCTGGGAAGTTCTGAGTGCAAATGGCGCCAGACAGGTATCCACAATATCGACGCCCGCTTTGATGGCTTCCAGATAAACCATGGAGGCCATACCGCTGGTGTAATGGGTGTGCAAATGAATGGGAATGCTGATATTCTTCTTAAGCTCGGAAATGATCTTGGCGATATCGAAGGGCGCCATGATTCCCGCCATATCCTTCAGACACAGGGTATCGGCTCCCATCTCCTGGATTTCTGTCGCCTTATTGATATAATAGTCCAGATTGAAGACGTCGCCGCCCATACGCCGCTCCGTCAACGTATAGCAAATGGTACCCTGAAAATGTTTTCCGTTGGCTTTGATCCTCTCTACAACCGTCTCAAAATTCCTGAAATCGTTCAGCGCATCAAAAACCCTGAACACATCCATACCCGCCTCACAGGCCTTGTCCACAAAAAGTCGGGCCACATCATCGGCATAGTTGCGGTAGCCCACCAGATTCTGGCCTCTTAGCAGCATGGAAAAAGGCGTTTTTTTAATATACTTTTTTAACGTCCGAATGCGGTCGAAAGGGTCTTCACCCAGAAATCGATGCATGGTATCAAAGGTGGCGCCTCCCCACACCTCCATGGCCCAGAATCCCACACTGTCCATCTTTTCGGCTATGGGCAGCATGTCCTCAGTCCTCATCCGGGTCGCCAGCAATGACTGATGTCCATCTCGAAAGGTGTTATCCTGAATTTTAATCGGGTTCTTCGGTCCCTCTTCTAAAAAAATATCCATCCAATAAAACCTCCAACATTTTCTAAAATATAAGCCCAATGAAAGGGCTTCGGTTGATCCTCCCCCATTGGGCAGCACATTTACAGGATAGAGGAAACATCACCTAAAGGTCAAGCAAATTCATTGTGTTGCCGCATCCGTTTCCGGCTCCGGGTGGCCGGTTCACAGTCTTTCGAACATGATGTGCGCATCAGGTCCGCCCGGAAAGCATCCTCAAATAATGCTTGGAAACGCGATCAGCCACTTGATCCCAGCCATGTTGCAGCGCCCGTTCCCGAGCGCTTTTTCCCATTTCGAATCGGTTCTCCTGATTTGACAGGAAATCGATTTTTCGGGCTAATTCTACTGAGGTCGGCGGGTCGGCCAAAATAAACCCTTCCACACCGTCATTGACCAGATCTCTGGCGCCGACGGTCTGACTGATGATCACCGGCAATCCGGCAGCCATGGCTTCCAGAACCACCATACCGAACGTATCATAAACCGAAGGCATGGCGAATATATCGCTCCCAACATAATATTTTTCGACCTCGCGGGTTACCCCCGCAAAAATAAGGCGATCGGATACACCCCGCTCACGGGCCATGGCTTCGTAAACCGCCGTTTTTCCCTTGCCCACGATTAAGAGTTTCACTCTTGATCCATTGGGATTCAATCGGGAAAAGCGTGAAATGCCTTCAATGAGCAGTCCCAGGCGTTTGATCTCAAAATTCATTCCCACAAACAGAATAACCAGATCCTTTTCATGGATGCCGTGTCGTTTTCGAATTTCCACTCTCCAGCGTGAATCCTTCGTTTTTGAAAAACGCGTAAGGGATACGCCTGGATGAATCACTTCAATGCGATTTTCCGGGATCGTGTAAATTTTCTGAAGCTCTTCCTTGACCAGGCTCGAAACCGGCAGCACTGTGGGCGCAGAAGGGCCCGCCAGCCCTTCCTTTTCTACCCACATCATGCTGCGATCAAAGAGGCTCAGCCCTTTGTTTCTCATGCGTCTGACCCAAATCTCGTGGGGGATCCCGTGAAAAGTCAAAAGATCCATCCTGAAAATCCGGTCGTGGCTGTGAACCAGATCATATTCACCTGATTTCAATTGACGGTTCACAAAAAACGCAAAACTGATCTGACGTAGAAATCGCGGAAAAACAATCATGGGCACCCGATGGAATACAATCGGAGCCTTTCCCCTTCTGAAGCGATTTGCAAACACATGAATTTCAAATTCATCCCGCAGGGCTAGCCGTTCCGTGAGGACATAGGCAAACCCTTCCGCACCCCCCACCAGGCCATATTTGGGAATCACCACCGCTACTTTTGTCATATTGACATCACATCGGATACGCTGTTTCTTTTTTCACGTTTTCTTTCAGACAACTGAAGTTTCACCGTTTTTCAATTTTTATGCCAATAAATTCAACTAGTTATTTAACTTTTTACCCTTGAAATTCGCTCCATCTCGTGATAGGATTCGATAACAACTTATTGATATTCCATCGGAAAGGAGCTTGGCAACATGTTTATTCTAAACGATATCTTAAAGCCTCTACAAAATGCTTTTTCTTCCACCAATCTCGGCAGGGAACGAGCACACTGGTTCTCTTATGCCATCCTGGCTTTCATCATCCCTTTCACTTCATCTATCTCTTCAAACGTGTTGCGTTGCCTCAATACCTTGTTTGGGCTCAACATTAACAAACGTCGATTCTACACCTTTATGGCTTCCAACAAAATACCATGGCATAACCTATGGGCCGCCTTATGGCACCTCATTCCTGACCCCTTGTCCGATGGGCGACTTATGATCGCATTAGATGATTTCATCAATCCAAAGACAGGTCGCAACATCTTCGGATGTTCTCATATCTTCGATCATGCCGCAAAGGACAATCAATCCAAATATCCATGGGCACAGAATGTGGTTCTTATTGGTCTGTTAAAGGTCATCAAAGGACGATGGGCTTGTCTCCCCCTTTCACAGCGATTTTATTTGCCCCAAAAGGCCATAAATGCCAAATCGGACAATATGAGGGTTGCCGGAAAGGTCGTTTCTTTCCAAACCAAACTCCAACAAGCTGTCGAGATGGTAATTCAGGTAGCTCAACACTTTGCCGGCGTTGACATAATAATCGTTTGTGACAGCTGGTTCGGAAATAACGGCCTGTTCAAACCCCTCCGCACTAAACTCGGAAATTTTGTTCATTTGCTTTCAAGATTACGTTCCAATACCGTACTGTACTCCATCCCCAAGATCGGTTCTTCCAAAAAGCCGGGAAGACCCAAAAAATATGGCAGCAGGTTGGGTTCGTGCGCTGAAATGGCGGCGGCATTCATGGCGTACGCTTCAACCTATCACGTCTTCCTGTACGGAAAATACCGTGAAGTCAACGCATACTCCCAAATCGTTATGCTCAAAACACTCAAGTGCCCTGTCCGGGTTGTCTGGGTCTTTCGAAAAACACAGTGGATCGCAATCTTCTCCACGGACTTGAAGCTGTCGGTTGAGCAAATTATCGAGTATTATGGGGCCAGGTGGAAAATCGAGTCGGGTTTCAAGGAGATCAAGCAAGACATTGGAAGCAGCAAAAGCCAAACCCGCAATGCACAGGCAGTGATCAATCACATCAATTTTTCCATAATGGCCGCAACAATCATTTGGATCTATGGTTCACGGCTCGAAAACATTCCCGAACGCAGGCACAAGGTCAAGGGTCGCAACAGTTTCGCCTTTTCCGACCTGAGACATATCATCGCTAAGTCCGCATTGAGCGATGATTTTCATGCCGTTTGCAACCAAGACAACAAACTGCCCCGAAAATCTTTCCTGGAGGCGTTGCTGCGCATGGTCGGCTGATCAAGCCGGGGGCATTTTCTGTGAAACTTCAGCTCTAAGGTTCTTCCATAGCGTTTTGCCGTCAGGTGCAGTGACAGGCTGACATCAATTATTTGCCGAACGAATTTAAAGGTATTGCCACTGTAGAAAACTCACGCAGAAGTTGCTTATCAACAGTCACTAAAGGGATTTTCAGGTCATTGGCCGTAGCGATAAATTCACAATCATAAGCAGAACAATTGCTTGTTGAGGTAAGCCTTAAAACTTCATATGATGGAACTTCATATTCTCGTCCCTTCAGTAATTTCAGAGCATTATTCATTATCTGCTGTGCTTGTTCCAACTTTATGATATTTTTTCGCATATATAGAGAAAGAACATTGCGGAATTCACTACGCCATAAAACCGGTGCCGCCCATTCATTGTCCTTTTGCAGGGCTCGTTCCGCTAATACCGATTGCTCGCTTGACAGGAAGAGATAGCCAATAACATTTGTATCAACCACAATCATGGCCGACCGTCTGCTTTTGCCCGGTTAAATGCTTCATCACTGATCGGATGTCCGGCTGTCAATCGGCGGAGCCGGCGAGCATTTTCAAGCACCTCGTCAATATTGATTTGCCGGCTTATGACAGTATTTTCAATGCACATGATAATCTCGCTATTGATGGAACGCCGATTTATTTCCGCGACTGACTTAAGCCTCTCGTAGAGATCATCCGGTATATTCTTTACCGTAACAGTTGCCATATGAATATCTCCAAACGGTTTCAATGTGAAACCATTATGGAATCAAATGGGAGTGTTGTCAAATACAAACGTTTGGTTGGCCCTCAATTTCTGTTAGCGCGTTGGACGGTGACAATATCCGGATATGTTCCCAACAACCGAGATCCAATAGATGCGAGTCGCCTGATACTATCAGGTCAGCGCGGGCCTCCGACGCGCATTCTAAAATCATATCGTCATCCGGGTCCGCTGAGATCGCTCGGATTCGACGACTTGGTTTCACCAAGGCACATGAGTTGTACAGTTCCTCAACCAAACCAAATGCCTGTTCAGGTGAAAGGCCAAACTTTGGTCGCTGCAAAACCTCCCGCACTTCATCAAGAATTGGCAAAGATGTGAAGCAGTGTATAGTACCACGCACCATGTATTCAAGAAGACGAGCCGGTGCCCCCCCGAATAGAAATCCCGAAATGATCACATTGGAATCTAAAACAACGCGAGAGATCATTTCCGCGATGCCTTTTCCTTTCGATACATTTCGATCTCTTTGGATACATCCTCGGGAAGAAGACCTCTATCCTCGGCAATCATTTGCCCCATCGAAAAGATATTGGCCCATCTCCGTTTGCGCTGGATGTATGCCCGTGCAGCCTCGCGAAGAAATTCAGAACGGCTACGGGACTCTTCCTTGGCGACTTCATCAATCTCCCGAAGCAGGTCTTTCTGAAAGGCAATATTCACAGTGCATGTATTCATATTATTTCCTCCATAATCCCTATGGTGAAACATACAATGATTGTATATTGGCTGTCAAGGGCCAACTTCCCGGTCAGGAGCAGCCAGGACTCCCGAACTACAAAAAAGATGATGTTGGAGGCTTCTTCTCTCCATACTTCTCGATATATCCGCGGGGCGTGACCATTTTGTCACCGATAATACGGGTTTTGGAATTTCCCACCAGAAGGATGGAAAGCATATCCACGGTGGACTCATCGATTTGGGAAAGGGTCGTAATGCGTACGGACTCTCCCTTTCTGGCGGCGTTTCTCACGATCCCCACAGGGGTGTCGTCGTTTCGGTATTTCAGGATGACTTCTCTCACCCTGGGCAGTTGCCAGTCTCTCTTCCCGGACCTGGGATTATAGATGACCAGTACGAAATCGGTCTTTGCCGCGACATCCACCCGCGCCTCGATTTGATCCCAGGAGGTCATCAGATCGCTCAGGCTCACCACGGCAAAGTCGTGCATAAGCGGCGCGCCCAGAAGCGCCGCGGCGGATGAAAGGGCGGAGATACCCGGTATGATGTCCACTTCCACCTTGTCCAGGAGGCCCTGCTCCGCCATGAGTTCGATGACCAGGCCGGCCGTGCCATAAAGGTCTGGTATTTTTGCTTGACACAAAACGAAATCCTAACTTATGACACAAAGTGAAATAATTGATTATATAAAGCTGATACAAACGGGTTGTTGGTAAACATGCCGTTGGACAAAGAAACGCCCATATATTCAGATCATTCTTCTTCTAAAAACCAGCGTCCTTTCAGCGGTCAGAATAAGGATGACAAATACCGTTTCAAGCAATTTGTTATGGAATCGGGGTTCTCTGTTCGAGCTACAAACGTACTTATAGACAATGTCAAATCCTTCAGAGCGTTTGAGCAACTGACTGCGGAAGATTTAGCAGTTTTCCCTAATTGTGGTAGAAAGACCGTTCTGGAAATTATGAATTTCTTGAATAGGATTGGATTGCAGAGAGAAATAGAGGCGCCGGTTTCAATTGAAGAGCTGTTTCTGGAATCGCCGGTTGATTCAGCCATTGAACGGCTCCCCATCTTTTCCAATGAGCGATTTCATCAGATAACTGCGAAAGATCTGCACCCGGATTTCCAAGGAGCCGTTAAATTAGAAGACATTAGATTGTCCCATAGGACATTTCACACTCTTCTAAATCAAGGCCAAATGGAGACCATCGGGGATGTCATGCTAACGACATGTACGGATCTGTTGTCCTTAAAGAATTTTGGGCGAAAGAGCTTGAATGAAATCAAGGAGGTGATTCGGTCTCTTTGCAAAACAGGCAGCTATACCCCAAGGTACCAGAAAATCCAGCCGGCAGATATTGACTACAGCAGCTACGAAAATTTAATTTCCAGTTACAGCCAATTATGTATCAAAAAAAAGCGAAACCAAGTGTTGACACAAAAAATGTTTCTTTTCGACTCTGAAAGGAGTCCAACATTAGAGGAAATCGGACAGGCTTTCGGCATTACCCGGGAAAGGGTCCGGCAAATCGTCAAGAAGGCGATCAAACAGTTCAAACACACCGCCAATATCAGTCAGATTGAGAAATTCCGGATGACAATGGATGAGGCGATTGCCGACGGCGGCGGGATTATTCATCTCCAAGACTTGCCTGCCGCTTTGAAAGAGGCATTTAATTGGCCCGAATCACCTAACCCATATGCTCTGGGACAATTCTTGGGAATCTGGGAAGACAGGTCCGCATTCAGGAAACTGAACGATTTGATTACAGGAAACGGTGATTGCCGGTTCTGTGATATTCCTGTGGATTTTTTTGAAACCCTGGATTTTTTTGAACATGATTCCTTTCATGTGGCGGTGATAGGATCAAAGCTTGCTTCTTACTGCCGCGAAAAATGCCCCTGGAACCATCCCCCAAAAAAATTTCACAGAGCATTTATTGAAAAACAGGTAGAGTCTTTAGACGGGCTTGTACTTTATGAAGATCTCGTTCTAAGCCGTGAAAAATGGCTTGAGACCTATTGCACGAGACTTGAAGATGTCGCCTGCCATGTGCTTGAACGTCACGCCAAACCCATGCATTTCTCAAAAATTGCAGATTCGGTTCGAAAGAAAAACCAGAACTTCGAAAATTTGTCCGATCACAGTCTTCATGCCGCCATTATCCGATATAATTCGTTCAAGATTGTAGACCGGGGGACTTACGGACTCGCATCATGGGAAACAAAAACATATCGCTCCGTTTCAACCGCCATTGAAGAACTTTTGGATAAGGAGGGGTTGCCGCAACGACGGCAGCAGATCATCCGGAACCTGGGTGGTGAATTTTCAGAAGGAAATATCACTGCGGCCCTTAGTGTTGAAACCCGGTTCAAAAATATCGGGGACGGCATTTATGACCGGCAGGAAACCTGGAAAAAAAGAACGCTTGAAAAACTGATCCAGCTTTTGCCTGAACCTGTGGCTCGGTTCGCCCGATACCTTACCGGCAAAAACAATGCCTCATACAAACTTGTGATGGCATTTATTTTTGTCCGCCGCATGGATGAGGGCGGTAGCATATATCTGTATAACCTGAAAACCATGTTTTATAATTTTTATTTGTCCCGCCATAAAAAAGGGTTGCCGGTTGAAGCGAAATCGGTCACCATGCACCGCATTGGCGAACTGAATAGAACAGAAATGGTCAATCTTGCCTGTCAAGAGCCTTTAAAAAGCTTTTTAAGGTCCGGCTATTTTACCCGGTTTGACCAGAACGATCATCAACTGAAACTGGCCGATGCGGTTGTGGACCGGCTGGATGCTTCCACACGGGAAATCCTGATCATCACTATTTTAAAGGCGGTTGATGATTACTTTAAAAGGGTTACCCTTCCAAACGCGGCCTATCAAACAACACCTGATGTGCCCCCGCCTCCCAATGTGTCTGAATCCGGCATTGAACCGGGAGATATTCTTGAAAAAACGTCACCTGACACGCCTGCCGGACAGATTTATATTAAAAAGAAAAGGCGGGGAAAAATCAGGCTATGAGCAAAAGAAACTTGGGAAGAACCTACTGGTGTCATACCTGCCATGTACCGCTCATGGGTGACGCTTGCCTTTCTTGCGGATCAAAGGCCAAGGATATTTGCTCTGCAGCCATCGTTCCCGTATTCACCCCGGAGATCCAATATTTGAAAAAGAGGGTGGATCCGTCTCTTTACCCCTTGTTAAAGGAAGGGGAAATTTGGCTTTCCCCGGGTAACTGCACCTATTATTGCCAGGGCGTGCCTGTATTGAAACTGGTGGCCGGGAACGGCAAGGCAACGCCATTGACGGATCCGGAACAGGTCAAACCTTTGAACCGATCCAAAAAGACATGGCTCCGCACACTTCAAAAAGCCAATAAAGGATATATGGAGCACCTGCAATATGAAGCAGAAGATTTTATCCGCAGCACCATTGCCTCTTTCAAGGGCAGAACCGCCATGGTCTCCTTTTCAGGGGGCAAAGATTCCACCGTGGTATCCCATCTTGTCATGGGCGCGCTTGGCAGAAGCGATGTCCTGCATATCTTTGGCGATACCAGCATTGAATTTCCAGATACCTATGGCTACCTGGAAGAATTCCAGCGCCGGCACCCGCTGACGCCCTTTATCCGCAGCAAATCCAAACTGGACTTTTTTAAGACCGCCGAACAGATCGGACCGCCCAGCCGGATTTTGCGCTGGTGCTGCACCACCCATAAAACCAATCCCTTGTCCTCCCTGATTGACAGCATGAGCCCGGAAAAAGGGGTCCTGACCTTTGACGGAGTCAGAAAATCCGAATCTACCCGGAGGTCCGATTATCCCCGTATCTCAAAGAAACATAAAATCGCACGGGAGGTTTTGGCTCGCCCTATTATAGAATGGTCTGATCTTGCCGTATGGCTTTATATCCTAACCCACCAGATTGCTTTTAACCGGGCTTACAAATTCGGCTTCAGGCGGGTCGGCTGCCTGTATTGCCCGTTTAACAGTGACTGGTCGCAAAATATGATCAAATACCGGTATCCGGCCAAGGGCAGGAAATGGCACCGGTTTCTTGTGGGCCAAGCCGAACGGATGAACCATCCCAATCCTGAAAACTTTGCTGACCAGGGATGGCGCACCAGGGCCGGAGGCCGGGGGCTGGACCACTACAAAACCATCCTTGAAGCCACCCCTTGCGCTCTATCCGACAGCGCCGTGATGTACCAGCTGGTAAACGGCGATGTTCACCTGGTGAATCATTTCCTGCGGCCCATGGGCCCCCAGTCCATGGTCAGTCAGGATGATTTCTCCGAAATTTTTTTGATCCATGATCCCAAATCCAATGAGATCCTGGCCAGCGTGGAAGTGGGGTTTGAAGATCATGCCGTTCGAATCAATTACCTTCTCAAAAAATGGCGGCGGCTTTTCCAGCAGCGGATTGAAAAACAGTTGAAAAAATTGCAGGCCTGCATCTTTTGCGGCGCCTGTGCCGCCGCATGTAAGGCCAAAGCCCTTGAGGCGGATGGCTGTTTCGTTGTAGATCCTGATAAGTGCAGGAGTTGTCTGTCCTGTGTTAAACACCGATGCCCGGTTATAAAATCGTTAAATTATAAAGGTATGAATTAGATGGCAGAGTTCAAATTTGGTTTTGAAGAAGCATGGTTTCGCTTGATTATAAAAAAATTGCCGGATCATCCGGATCTTTTTCTGCCCCGTGAAGTGGAGAAGGCCCAGGCTGTCCTTCGTGTGGGAAAACTGAAAGTCGGCGCCGCAAAAGCATGGGCACAATGCGCAGAGATCATCGAAAAAAAGAAAAATGGATTTTTCCTTTCCCCTTTGGGGCAACTGATTTCGCGGCACGACCCGGACCTTGAAGAGGACGGAATCTGGTGTCTGATCCATTATCACCTGGCACGTTCCGGGAGCCCGGCGTGGTTCTATTCTTTTTACTTTAACCAATTTGAGCTGGATGAATTCACACGGGAGCAATTCGAAGCGAAAGTCCGGGCCCATTGGGATGACCTCCATGAAAAACCCATGACAGACAGTGTTTTTCATAAATTGATCTTTCCCCCTTTTAAACAGGTTTTTGAAGGCACCCGCCTGGGAGAGGCGTTCGGTTTCTGGCTGGCAAATGAGGATGGTAGTTACTGCAGGCACCCTTTTAACGCCATCCCCGTTCCCAAGGCGATTTTGGCCTATGCCCTGATCGACTGGGGCAGGCAGAACGACCGGCAGTCGGTTCATTTTGAAAAACTGCTTGAACCCGGGGGGATCGGCAGAATATTCAGGCTGGAACGGGAAACCCTGGACACCCTGCTGGTTGATATCGGTGAGGTTTATCAAAAGCAGGCCGGATGGATCAGTCATACGGCAGGGCTCAATTCCGTGTCCATTACGGGGATTCCACAGCTTGCAATGGTCAGCGCCTATTATCATGAACTGGACGGGGGGGAACCGGCTGACGCCCTTTCCAAAGGATTGAAAGAAGTGAAAGCGCTTTTTGAAACATAAAACATAGACGAAGCAAAAGCCATGACCATCAATGATCAGCAATTTGATTTTCTGTATCTTGTCCGAACTATCCAGACGGTGCATAAGGATCTGGCAGCCCATGCTGGCAAGGCGGTGAATGTCAGCTTGAGTGTGAGGAACTGGCTGATCGGCTGTTATATCAGTGAATATCAATTGCATGGCGTGGACCGGGCAGGGTACGGAGACCAGCTTTTGACCAGGCTGGCCCAAAAACTGAAAGGTGTCAGCAACTGTAATCGGCGTCAGCTTTACCGGTATTTGAAATTCTATCGGCTCTATCCCCAGATAGTGGGGACACTGCCCCCACAATTTGAAAACTACCTGCCTTCAAATCTGAAAAGCCAAAAAGTGGGGACGTCCCCACAATTGAAAACATCGGCGGAAACCCTGCTGCAATCTCTTTCATACAGTCATATCGATCTGCTTGTTGACATTGATGATGATACCAAACGTATTTTTTATGAGGTCGAGTCCATTCTAGGGAGCTGGTCGGTCAGAGAGCTGAAACGCCAGATTGGCAGTTTGTATTTTGAACGATCCGGTCTGTCACATGATAAAATCAAGCTGGCCGAGATCGTGAATCGGTTTTCAGAGAAAACGGATTGTCAACTGGTGGTCCGCGATCCTTATGTGTTTGAGTTCTTGGGCCTTAAACCTGCCGAAGTGGTGACGGAAAGTTATCTTGAGGCCCAATTGATTGAAAAAATCCAGGAATTCCTGTTGGAACTGGGGCACGGATTCTGTTTTGAATCCAGACAGAAACGCATTCTCATTGGTGGAGAGCATTTTTTTGTTGATCTGGTATTTTATCACCGCATCCTCAAATGCCATATTCTGGTTGAATTAAAGCTGGAAAACTTTAACCATGAAAATATCGGACAGCTCAACACCTATGTGAGCTGGTTTAAAAGGCACATGATGACAGAAGGTGATAATCCACCCATTGGTATCCTGCTCTGCACGGACAAAAATCATGCGCTGGCTGAATATGCCCTGGCCGGTATGGACAATCATCTTTTTGTATCCAAATATATGCTGGAATTGCCCCAAAAGGACGAAATGGAAAAGTTTGTTGAGGAGAAAATCAAAGAAATAGGATCGTAACTCATGTCCATTCAAGAACAATTCCTGGAAAAGTGGCAGCAATGCCGCAAAAAGCGGTACCCGGTGCTGGTTATTATCACCGCTCCCTTGGACAACCATTTCACTTTGGAGCACATCGAAGAAATTGCCCAAATCCTTCAAGCAAAGGTGTTCAATTTTAAACAGACATATCAAAACAGACTCAACGAATTTATAACCTGGCAGACCGTACGCGATGAGATTTATCATGGGGCGAATAGTGGTATCGTTATCGTAACAGAACTTGAGCCTTTTTATGCCAAATGGCCGGAAAATGAACGGGTTGCGTTTCTTAAAAACCTTTTGAGAAGCGAGCCTTCAAAGGGCATTATTCTTATTATCAACTGCCAGGAAGATCTGAGTACAATAAGAGAAATTGAAGAGAACAGCAGGGGTTTGATTTGGGCGCCGTCAGCATAGTTTTCATGGACAATTAGAAAACGCTATTTGGGGATTAGCATTATAATCAGAGGCCTTCTATGACAACGGAATACCTGAACGAATTTATCAAAATTTCACCCGGATTTAAATCTGCGGTCAATTTGAAAAATGATCGTAATAACCTGAAAAAGGTTGCAGGATTCATACCCACTGAAATTGCCAAAGAAATCATCCTTGACCTTGGCAAAAAGCTTCATCCCTCAAGTGATTTGAGATCAAGAATCATCATGGGAACCTATGGCACTGGAAAAAGTCATCTCGCCCTGGTTCTGCTCAATTTTTTCGCGCAGTCTTTTGAAACACCGGCATTGCAAGTCATTGTAGACAAACTTGATCCGGATACGCAAATCGTGCTCAAGCAATACCGCAGCCAGATCCCCAAAAATTTCTTGGTCGTTAACCTGTATGGAGATGAAGGAGATATTGCGGATGCCTTGATGATGGGACTGCGGCAGGCACTGGAAAAAGCGGGCTTGGAGTATCTTTTACCCCCTTCCGCATTTGATGCGGCATTGAAACGGATCGAGGAAATTGAAAAATCATACGCTGACAACTTCGCTATTCTGAAAGAAAAAGCAGAAGAAAACGGCATGACCGTGGATGAATTGAAAACCCGGCTTGAAAATTATCAAAAGAAAGCCTTTGATCTGTTCCGGGAAATCCATCCTTTTTTTTCAGCAGGCGGCCGCTTTGAGTATACCACCATGCTCACACCCACGGATTTTTATACCAGTGTTGTCAAAGAACTGATCGAAAAGCATGATTTCAGCGGTATTGCCATTTTTTGGGATGAATTCGGTCATAAAATGGGCGAGGTCGTAAAAGATCCTACAGGCAAAGAAGGACTTGTTTTGCAGGAGTTTGCCGAATGCTGCAACGACAGCCTTGAAAACCAGCTTCATTTCTACATTTTCTGTCATCGATCGCTGAAAGAATACCATGATATTTCCATGAGCATGGGAGGTGGAAACCAGAATCAGTTGGAAGAGGATCTTCGGAAAATTGAAGGCCGTTTTAAACCCTATATGATGAAAAGTACGGATGTGGAAACTTTTGAGCTGATTGATGCCGTGATTGTTGCTGATAAGAATACAGACAGTTGGAACAGGTTGACGGATAATTTTAGCGAATATTTTGAAAAACTGGTTGAAAAAACAGCAAAGTTAAGGTTTTTCACAGGGTTTACACAGGATGAGTTAAAGGAGACGGTTGTTTTGGGGTCCTATCCGCTTCACCCCATGGCCGTGTACAGCTTACCGGCTATTTCTGAGAAGGTGGCCCAGAACAACCGCACCCTGTTTACCTGTCTCTGTGAGGATGAACCGGGCAGTTTCAAACGATTCTTGGATAAAGCTGTCTGCCGTTTTGAAGACCGGATTCCGCCTATGTTCACGGTTGATCATCTATGGGATTATTTTTCCAGTGATGTCAAACAGCAGGAGCGTTCCTATTCCATTTACCGGGATTTTGAACATCTGAAAGCCAGACTCTCAGACGATGATCTATTGGGCTTAAGAATTCTTAAGGCGGTCTCCGTATTCCGCGTGACCAATCCCGCCAGGGTAAAAGTGACTGAAGAGACCCTTTCATATGCGTTGAGTATTCCTGACGATGAACTTGCCTTTTTCAAACAGGAACTGGAACGTCATTCCGATTTGAAAAATGAAAATCATATCTTGATGAAACTCCAGGCTGACGGTTCCTATCGTCCGGCTGTCAGCAGCGCCACTGAATCCTTGATGGAAAAAGTGCGAAAGCTTTTGAATGATTTTCCTGAAAAACTGGGACAAAGCCCGGTGCAGTATTTAAAGTCTTTATGGAAACAGTTTGGATTCAATGAAAGCTATGAGGCAACCAGCTATGGTGATGATTTCGGAGTGTTACGACAACTTGAAATCGAACCGGTCAGCATGAATCAATTAAAAGAAAGCTTGCATATTCTGACAAAGAATTTGGGCTCGGGTTCTTATACGGACGGCATCCTGCTGGTTGTTTTTTGCAGCAACAGCAGTGAAATTGAAGAAGCCAAACAAATTGCTACCTCACAATTGTCTGAATTCCAGTACCAGCAGGTGGTCATTGCGATCCCCAAAGAACCGATCCGTCTTTTTGCCTCCCTGAGAGAACATCAGGCACTGGCCTATCTAAAAAGGAATGAAGCCAGTCTTTATGCCGAAGGCGGAGAGCTGCATGAAGAATGGTGTGTCTACGATAGTGACCGTTCAACCCAGCTAAAAGATACCATTGATGATTTATTCGCTCCGGAAAAACAGATGCTTGATTATTTTTGGATGGGTCAATACCAGGAGATAATCAATACCCGGCAGATTAAGAAACTTGCCTCTTCGGTAATGAACAAGGTGTTTCCGGACTGTCCGATAATTGGGGAGCCCAAGTTGACAAAAGACGATTTTGGCGGGAACTGGGGATATCGAAAAGACTGTCGGGATATCACAATGAAATTGACCCGGAAAGATGCTGCTGAGAAGCTCTGGGAAGAAACCGCTGCTGCACCAAAGCATATCATTACCCAACTACTGAAAAGCAACAAAATTCTAAGAAAGAATCAGGCAGGCGATTGTGTATTGGAAAAACCTGATCCTGACAGTCATAACGGTGCCTGTAAAACCTGGGAGTGCATGGAAAAATATATCAAAAAAGCGCGGCAGGCTCCGTTAAAAATGGAATTGATGGTCAGAGCTTTGAGAAAACCTCCCCATGGATTGAAATGCCGGGTCATGCCGATTCTTTTTGCGGCAGTTGCAAACAAAGAACTGGCTTTGGGTAATATTTCCTTTGAATTCCAAAGGACGGCAAGTCAAATTGAAAAAATTACCGCGATTGAAAATGAGACTCTGGAAAAGATTTTTACATCGCCTGAAAAATACAAGCTTGTTTATGTCAATGTCAGCTCCAATCAAAATGCGTTGATCAATGCTCTGTCTAAACTGTACGAAGTGAATCTGCTGCCGAGTGATCCGCCTTTGGAACGAGTGAAGAAAGTAGGGAAAAAAGTTGGGGAATGGTGGCGCGCTTTGCCGAAACATGCGCAATTAACCGATGAAATATCTGATGAAGCTTCATTGTTGAAGGATTATGTTTTCAAACCATTGGCAGAGCTGGCGCCGGATACCCAGCAGATTTTGCTTAAGGATATTTTTGAACATGTATTCGACGAAGCGAAAAAGATCACGCCCAAACAGGTGGAGGATCGTCTCAAACCTTTTAAAGAAGAATTTGAACTCGTTATTGAAGATCTGAAAAGTCGGATATTTGGTGCATACAGCGCTGTTTTCGGTCAGATGCATAGCCCTGATCAGGAATTATCGATGTGGTTCTCAGATCTGCATGAAGACAAACAAAACTATACATATAACGGAGAACCGGCGATTTTAATCAACGCCTGCCGGAAAACGGATGAAATCAATACAGATACGCTTCTGGAGATAGCCAAAAATCTATCCGGGTTGGATATTGAATCCTGGGGCGATGAACTTGTTCTATTTTTTCAAGGTAAGCTTGATGCGGCAAGAAACCATATAGATACTTTTGCGCCGCCTCTCCTGCCAGTTACAGATCCTGAGCCTGATCCCGACCTTGAACCCGGCCAAATCAAATTGAGCGTATTTTCTCACGGGAAAACCAGTGAAAGGATTCTTGATGCCGGTGGGGATATTTCTTCTAATGGTCAGGTTTTGGAAAATATGTTGAATTCAACGATTGAACAACTGAGCAAAGGAATGGATGAAAAAGAAAGAACCAGAGTCCTTCTTAAGATTATTGAAAAACACGTTTTTGGACGAAACAACTGATGATTGAAATCGTTTGCGATCAATACGGACTTTATTCCGATAAAGATTATGACAGCCTTGTCAGTGAGTCCTCTCAGTATGAAACAGAGCTCTTAAAGATAGAGGCCCGTTCAAGAGAGAAAAAACCTTATCGGATCGTTGTTCGCAACCCCGCACTCTTTGACTGGTTTGACGCGGCAAAAAAATATGGCGCAAAAAAGCTCATCATCACACCGGCTCAAGAGCTTTCCCGCCAGCTGGGGGGCCAAATAATACCTGCTTGGTTGAAACAAAATCAGCACTGGATAGGCGAACTAAATTTGATTGAAAAGAGTAGGGAAATTCCTATATCAGGTACGACTGTCGAAATTTGGTTGAAGCGCACACTTCTTGGAGAGGCATGGACAAAAAGAGAACCAAATCTTGCTGATGATTTATCTGAAATCCTTAATTTTCTGGGATGTCGAGTTAAAAACAAAATCCACCCCCTTGAAAAATATCTTATAAACGATTGTTTGTCATCGTGGAGTCAGATCAAATTCGAGTTTTCCGAATTATTCGATTGGTTGAAAGATAATCCACATGAGAAAAGTAAATTTATAGTTTGGGAGCAGCAGCTATCAAAATATCCTGAGGATAAAATATCAATCTGGCTGCAACAAAATAACATTTGGTATGATTTATCGTCATTTTCAAACCGCCATAAGCTGCCAAAACTGGATTCTTCAATTAAGACTCCTGAATACATCGTCAACTTTGCGAGATCCTTTCTTGATGAAGAGTGGGAAAAATCGCCTGAAGAAGCATTATCATTCATCTCCGGTTTTTTTGATTTTGAGAAAAATTTTCTTTTACAAAAGTTGAGACAACAGTTGAATTCCGAAAAACCCATAAGCGAATCTCTATATAGAAAATTAATGGAACTAAAGGGGGTTCCTGATGTGCTTGCGCTTGCTGAGCATTTGCGCCCCCAAAAACTACCATCCCGGCTTCCTTTGAATTGTCCGTTTATTGAACTCCAGGCTTGGATAAACAATGATTATTTGCCATTTTATAACAGCTGTTCGCTTCTTGGCATGATTGAGGCAACAACGCCATACCTTCAAATGTTTGAGAAATGGCTTGAACACCATTATACTGAGTTGTTGTTTGGAGATGGAATGGCATACCAGCAACTGGCTCAAATCAAACAATATGTAACAGCCGGTGAACCAGTTCTCATGATTGTTTTTGACGGGCTTGATTATCTATGTGCCAGAGATGATTTATTGCCTGTCATGAAAGACAGAGGGCTGTATCCATCAAATGATATCGTTCCATATCTTTCCTTTTTGCCAACTCAAACATACATCTCTAAACCGGCTCTTGTGGGTGGTAGATTGAAATCACAACTTGCAGATGAGATATCAACCGCGCAGTACTATGAACAGCTTTTGAGAGGATATATAGGGATCACAGGAGAAAATATTCGATCTAAAACTGATCGGGACGGTACTTTGTCGGAACTTATTCAAGAACCCGCAACGGTATATCTTTATCTGGATAACCACCTGGATCAGGAGTTGTTGCATAAAAACTATCGACCGTACTTGAGGCAAAAAAAATACAGGGAGTATGTGGGAAAACAAGGAAATAAAATTGCCGATTGCTTGGCGGATTTCAAACATCTATATGGGACATCTTTAAAACTGGTCATTACCAGTGACCACGGTTATACAATTATTCCCAAAAATTCAGGAGTCATCAAATACCCCTTAAAGAAGACTGACAAGGCGCGAACAGTTACTGATATCGAACTGAGAGACATTGCAGATTTGGATCAAGAGAATATTTGGACATTGAATCCGAATCTCTACGGCTTAAATTCGAAAATGAGCATTCCGAAAGGGTACTATTGTTTCGGAAAAAGACCTCTTGGAGCTACGCATGGCGGATGTACTCCGCAAGAAATGGCTGTACCATGGTTTATTCTTTCTGATACAAAACCCGAACCACCGAAAGAACTCAATTTTTCAATTGAAGGGGAAATTTTCCGGAAACGGGCCAACAACCTTTTAGAATTAATGATCTCAAACACTAATCCGTATCAAATATCTATCACCCAATTTGTAATTGGGGGAGTATCTAATCCTGTCAGTCTTCCTTTTGTGATAGGCGGGAATTCAATTTCAAGAATTGAATTTCAATTTGATGCCTCATCAGTTGTTGAAGAGTATAAGAAGTTTGCCATAACTTACTATTTTAAAGGTCCTTCTGGTGGCATAAAAAGTGAATTAGTAATTCCGGTACCTACAACAGGTGCGATGACAACCGAGTTTGATGATGAATTTGAATTCTGAATACAATAAAGACTTTCTTGACCAAAAAATATCAACCTCTTTTCCTGACGTATGTGTTCACAAGGGCTTGGCATCAAGTGTTGGGCTTTCCGGGCGCACAATTCCTGCGTTTGTCTCTGACTGGCTTGTAAGCAGATATAGTGACAACAAAGGCGGTGTAAACAGCGATGGAATCAGACAATTTATTTCAAAATATTTGCCTGACAAAAAACAAAAAGAATCTTTGATGTATGAAATACGTAACGGAAATCCTTTAAAGATTCTTGACTCATTCAGTGTAAAAGTTCATCCCCGCACTGGTGCGCTTCTGTTGCGGATTCCCTGTCTTGATATTGTCGGGGGACTTCGTGAATCAATTGTTGATGAGCACCCTTGTCTTTTGATGGGAAATGTCTGGGGAAGCGGAAGATTGGAATGGCGGCCATTAAAAGACAAGAAAGATCAATTTCAAATTTTCATGACTGCTTTCAATCCAATGCAAGCCGCAAGTATTAACCTTGACTATTTCGTGAATCAACGGAAAGAGTTTTCTTTGGAAGAATGGTTGACATTGCTAACGCGAACGATGGGCTATAATGAGAAAAACTACTCTTTACGCCAAAAACTTATGATTTTTACACGACTGATCCCATTGATTGAACCGCGTGCAAATATTATTGAACTGGCACCTAAAGGAACCGGAAAATCTTATATATACAGTCAGTTGTCCAGGCATGCCTGGCTAATCAGCGGGGGAATAGTAACCCGTGCGCAACTGTTTTATGATATGAATCGGCAGCAGGCAGGCATTATCTCGAATTACAATGCCGTAATCCTTGATGAAATTCAAACGATTAAGCTGAGCAATGAGGGGGAAATAGTCGGCGCACTAAAAGGATATTTGGAATTGGGTGAATTCAGAGTTATGGGATTTCATGGATCTTCTGATGCAGGATTTGTTATCCTTGGCAATATTCCGATTGTCGACGGTATGCCAAGAGACACCAATTGCTTCAGTGAACTGCCAAAATGGCTCAATGGCCATGATGCAACCGCATTACTTGACCGGTTTCATGCATTGGTTCCCGGGTGGGAACTTCCAAGAATCCAATCAACTTCATTGTGTAGAGCCTTTGCATTGCGAGCAGACTATTTTGGCGAGGTATTGTACACTCTTAGATCGAACCAGAAACACATGGCGTTTGTCAAAGATCATACCCAATCGTACGGGGATTTGAGGGACACAAGGGCCGTTAGGGTGCTGGCTAGTGGATATCTCAAGCTCTTATACCCTGATTTGGAATCTGTCACTTTGGAGGAATTCAATGAATATTGCCTGCAACCAGCAATAGAGTTAAGATCAAATATGCGACGGCAAATGGCAAACGTTGATCCAGAATTTTCCCCGAATATAGCGGATATTCAAGTTTGCTAAAAGAGGGCGGAAGATACCCTTGACTTTTTGCTTAACCCAACTCAACCCCTTCCTTTTCGACAATGTCACCCCCTTCCCACATCATACTTTTCAAGATATCCGCGGGGCGTGACCATTCTAGCGCCGATGACGCGGGTCTTGGAATTTCCCACCAGAAGGATGGAAAGCATATCCACGGTGGATTCATCCATTCGGGAAAGGGTCGTAATGCGTACGGACTCTCCCTTTCTGGCGGCGTTTCTCACGATCCCCGCAGGGGTATTTTCATCTCGGTACTTCAGAATGACTTCTCTCACCCTGGTCAGTTGCCAATCCCTCTTCCTGGACCTGGGATTGTAGATGACCAATACGAAATCGGTCCTTGCCGCGGCATCCACCCGCGCCTCGATTTCATCCCAGGAGGTCATCAGATCGCTCAGGCTCACCACGGCAAAGTCGTGCATAAGCGGCGCGCCCAAGAGGGCGGCGGCGGATGAAAGGGCGGAGATGCCCGGTATGATGTCCACTTCCACCTTGTCCAGGAGGCCCTGTTCCGCCACAAGTTCGATGATCAGGCCGGCCATCCCGTAAATACCGCTGTCGCCGCTGCTGACGATGGCCGTGTTTTTCCCTTCAAGGGCATGGTCGATGGCGATCCGGCAGCGCTTTATCTCTCCGGTCATTCCGGAGGTAAGGGTCTTTTTGCCCGCCAGGATCTCCGGCTCGATCAGTTCCATGTAGGTCTTGTAACCGACGATCACTTCCGCCTTCGATAGGGCTGCTTTGGCCGCCGGGGCCAGATAATGGGATTTTCCGGGACCCAGGCTGACGACGGTCAACCTGCCAGCGCCACGGCCAGGGTCACGTTCGGGCTTTTGGTCTTCGGCACCAGAAGCCTGGTCCCGTGCGATTTCAGTAGAGCTGTCGCCTCGCATACGCTTGATACTCCCATATGGTTTTTGACCACATCCGACGGATGGGGCACGTGTACGGCATTTATTTCCGGAGGGCTGAAAAAAAACAACCGCACGCCCAGTTCCCGGGCGGCCGTAAGGAGTCCCTCCTCATCCCTTTTGGCTTCGATGGTGGTGAGGCACTTGAGGCTTCCAAGGGCGAGGCCATTGGCCCTGAAAGTCCTCGTGATGTGATCCAGAATCTCCCGGCTGCCCGTTCCACGGTTGCACCCCACGCCCGCAACAAGGGACCTGGGGTGAAGGATCAACCTTTTTGGCAGAGTTTCGGCCCGTTCATTCTTCCAGGTCACCCACACGCCGGGAGTTTTCCTGCGCCATCGGCCTTCCCGAAGCACCTGCTCCACGGCGCATCCCGCCAGATTAACGGTCTTGAGACCTAAGTGATCTTCCGGGTCATATATCTGGATCGTCTCTCCCATGAGGAGCGCCATGTTGACCGACTTCACGGCCTCCAGGTTGAAAATGATTAACCCCTTCTCCTTGGCCAGAAGGTCCATGGAAGGGATGCCCGCCGTGTCCGTTGCCGTTGTTATCACGGGTTCACCGCCGGTCAATGGGGCGATCTTCCGGGCCAGGTCGTTGGCCCCTCCCAGATGCCCCGAAAGGAGGCTGATAACATATTTTCCCTCCTGGTCCAGCACGATGACGGCGGGGTCCCGGTCCTTGGACGTCAAATGGGGTGAAACGGCCCTGACAACGATTCCCGCGGCCGCGATGAAAATATGATTGGGGTACCTGGAAAAATTCTCTGCCACCACTTCCGGAAGACGCGTGAAAAAAATGGCCCCACGGGTTCCGGAACGGCCGCGGGAGAGGTCCTTAAGGCGCTCTGGGAGAAAAAGCACCCCTTCAACCGGGCCGGCCAAGATCTTTTCCGCTAAACGGACGCCCCGAGGGGTCAGGGCATAAATGGCGGTATCTTTTTCCACGCGTCACCCTACGAAACGGACCGGCAGCCATGGGAGAATTCCGGAGCGTAAAGCCTTGAAAAAACGGGATCGTCATCTTGCCCAGGCAGCACCAGAAAGATGGCCTGTTGTTTGATACGGGCATCCTTCACGGCCTTTGAAAGATCGGAAATCCGGGTGGCCACGATCAATTCATCGGGCCAGCCCACCCGGTAGGCCAGTACCACCGGCGTGTTTCCGGGATAGCCGCCCGCCAGAAGTTCCTCGACAATCCCGTCCGGGTTGGCGGCCGACAAATAGATGGCCAGTGCGGCCCCGTGTCCGGCGAGATCCCGCAATCGCTCCCGGTCCGGCACGGGCGTACGGCCCTCGATCCTGCTGAAGATCAGCGTCTGCACTTTTTCGGGCAACGTAAAGGAGATTTTGGCGGCAGCGGCGGCGGCGAACGCGGCCGTCACCCCCGGAACAACTTCATAGCCGATACCGTCCCGGTCCAGGAGCAGCATCTGCTCTTTGATGGCGCCGTAGAGGGAAGGGTCCCCCGTGTGCACGCGCGCAACCGTTCCCCCGGCCTTTACCGTCTCAAGCATCGCGGCATGGGTTTGCGCCAAGGTCATGGATGACGAATCCACAACCCTGGCGCTCTCCTTGGCGCAGGCCACCGACTCCCCGGGCACCAGGGAACCGGCATAGAGGACCAGATCCGCCTCCTCGATGCATCGGCGGCCTTTAATGGTGAGCAGTTCGGGATCCCCCGGACCGGCCCCTATAAAATGGACCTGAATTTTTTCCTTATCCATATTTTCTTCCTTTGTGTTACTATTTTTTGTCCGCGGCCACAATGAACACCGGGTTTAATGCCGCCAACCGTTGGTCCCCCGCAATGCTCCGGGACCGCGAAACCGCCACCTGGGTTACGGTGAAAGGCCATTTCAAGCTTATCAGATAATCCCTTGCGCGCGAAAGCGACCCCATGAGCACCAGATGCAACACCAGCCTTCCGCCGGGTTTCAGTCTCCTGGCGGCCACCTCCAGAACCCGGTTGTCTTCTCCCATGCCGCCGCCCATGAAAATGCGGTCCGGGTCCGGCAGGGAAGCCAGGCATTGGGGCATCTCGCCTGCAATCGCCTGAACGCCGTAGGCCCCCGTACGTCTGATATTATCCCTGATCAATCGCACCCTGTCCGCGTTTTTTTCAACGGCCAGGACAGATCCCTCATGGGCCAGAAGGGATGCTTCCATGGCAACGGAACCGCAACCGGCCCCCAGATCCCAAACCGTGTGGTCGGGTCCGATGGAAAGGGCCGAAAGACCCACGGCCCGGATTTCCTTCTTGGTGATCAAGCCCTTCTGGTGCCGGTAAAGATCATCATCCAATCCCAGGGATAAAGGGATCTCGGGCGGCCCGGTACGCTCAAAAATGACGAAATTGAGTCGGGAGAAGGCGGTTTTTGCCGCGTCTTTCAGGGCAAAGCACCCCACCTTTTCGGATTCCATGCCCAGATCCTCAAACACGTGCATGTCAAAGATGTCGATTCCGCGCGCCAAAAGTTCGCCCGCCAGCCTGGCCGGATGGAAATCCGGGTCCGTATATACGGCGACGATATGGCTTTTGGCCAGAGCCCTCAAAAGCGGCAATAGATCCTCTCTGCCATGGAGGGAAACAATTTTCATGTTGTGCCAGGGCGTCTTCATCCTGGCGGCCGCCGCCTGAAGGGTGGTGACGTTCGGGTGAAGGGTGACCATTTCCCGGCCCAATTCCTCTATCAGCCGCTTTCCGATACCGAAAAAGAGGGGATCCCCGTCCGCAAGGACAACCACCTTCCTTCCCGCCTGCATCTCTTTTTTGACGCTTTGGATCACACCTTCCAGGGGGCTCTTGACGGAAACCCTGTTGGCCGGATGATCCGGGAATAGCCGGAGGAGACGGTCCCCCCCCACCAATACCTCCGCGTTCGCTATCCGGTTTGAAATCCCGGGACCGATCTCCGTGTGATCAACCCCCAGTCCAATGATGTGGACCTTATGCATTGTATGCATTTCTCGACCCCGACCCCATCAGGCTTTTGTAAAAAAACGCCCCTTGCTTTTTTCGGTAAGCAGAAGCACCCCGCCAAAATCAAACAGATAATAGGTAATATCAGGCAAAGGTCCCGCAAACCCCCGGGCGGATATCAAGGCCGTTTCCAGGACATAACGGATGATCCCGTCACCGCGCGGCGCTTCCTGAATGATGGACAGGGCCTCACGGGCCGTATTGGCGCCTTTTATGGCGTGCGCCCTTTCCTTCTCCATCCCCTTTAGAACCGACCAGGAAGCGAGCCGGTCAAAATCGATAGTGGATTTTCTTGCGTGGGTATAGGGGAAGCCCTGGGCCATTTTCACCAATTTTCCGAAAAAACAGCTAAAGAAGATATGATGGAATCCTCTTTTTGCAGCTTCCTTGAAGGAGAAGGAAAAAAAATCAGCCACCTGGATGAAGGCCGTTTCAGGGAACCCGGGCAACAACTCTTTCAAGAAACGTTCGCTCCTGCCGCCGGTGGAGAGCACTATCGCCTTGAGCCCTTCGGCCTTGGCCACGTCCATGCTCATGGTGATGGTGTCCTTGTATGCCTTGTTGCTAAAGGGCTTGACCGTCCCCCGGGTCCCCAAAATGGAAATCCCCCCAAGGATTCCAAGACGCGGATTCAAGGTTTTCCTTGCGATCCTTTCCCCGTTTGCAACCTCCACCACAACGGAAACCCCGGACCGGACCCCGGCCTCGTTAAGGCATTCCAACAGGGCCTCTCTGATCTGCCTGCGCGGCGCGGGATTTATGGCGCTCTCTCCCACTGGCACGGGAAGGCCGGGTCGCGTCACCTTCCCGACCCCTGTTCCGCCTTCAATATGGACGTCCCCGTAACGGCCTCCCGGCAGAAGACGCACAGTGCTCATGATCCGGGCCTTGTGGGTTGCGTCCGGATCATCGCCGCCGTCTTTTCTGACCACGGCCCTTGCGGCGTTTCCCACCCTTTCAACCCGTTCAACGGGAATGGTCAGTCTCCCCCCCGCGGGAAGGGGGATTTCCACCTCTTTTGAAATCCTCAGGCCCACCAGACAACCCAGTGCCGCCTTAGCGCCGGCGGCGGCGGCCGAACCGGTCGTAAAGCCCTCGCGAAGCCGTTTTCCCGCCTCGGCATCCCGTTGCCCCATCCCTTGCTTCTCCATAGTGTTGCTTACAGCTCTTCAAAAACCAACTCCGCCAGCTGATTGATAACACAGGCAGCCAGGGCCGACCCCCCTTTTCGACCGGAAATGGTAATGTAGGGGATGTCTTTTTGTTCCATGAGCAGGGCCTTGGATTCAGCGGCGTTGACGAATCCCACCGGCATGCCCACAATGAGAGCGGGCTTGCACTTTCCCTTGTCCGCCCACTCCAGGAGCCGCAATAGCGCAGTGGGAGCGTTTCCCACCACATAGATGCCCCCGTCCAGACTGTGCAGCACTGCATCCACGGCAGCCAGGGCCCTTGTGGTCTTCTCCCTCAGGGCCTTTTCTTTTACGGCCGCATCATTTATATAACATTCCACCCGGCACCCCAAGGGCTTCATCCGTCTTTCCGGGATGCCCATACGGGCCATTTCCGTATCGGTCACGACCAGGCAACCTTTCCTTAAAGCCGCCATCCCTTTTAAAACGGCGTCCGGGTGGAACCGCACCAGGGAAAGCAACTCAAAGTCGGCGGTGGTATGGATCATCCGTCTGACAATCCGCCATTGTTTCCCCTCAAAGGGCCTGGGAACAGGGGTTTCCGCATCAATAATGGCGAAAGAACGTTTTTCTATCTCGCCCGGCCCGAGACGTTTATTAACTTGAAGTCGTTCATTGACGTTGTTCATGATTTCCTCGTTCTGGATTGGCCGCATTGGCGGCAATAAGTCGCAAAATTATGGGCCGCCTCCGGATTGGAGCCCCAGTGGAGGTGCACGTAGGATCCCAAGACGCGTTTTTGAACAAAACCTTCCCTGTTGCCGGAAACCGCTTTGCGATCCCTCAGACGATAGATGCATGCCTGGTCCGCCGCAACATTTTGCATATGGGAGTAATGGAATTCATGCCCCCTGACCCTGATGCCTGCGGGACCCAGGATACTCTCCGCCAGGGTCTCGATCTCGCGATACCCCAGGGACTTCAAACGATGGTCCATCTTCGCGCGCATGGGGAAGAGTCCCACCATGGGAAAAACGCGACCCTCGAGATCCTCTATCTCCCGCATGAGGAACATGAACCCCCCGCACTCGGCGTATATGGGCCTTCCATCCATGCCGAAATCCCGTATAGCCTTTAGCAAAGATCTATTTTCCGCCAGGACGCGGCAGTTCAGCTCAGGATACCCTCCGCCCAGATAGAGGCCATGGATCTCTTCCGGAAGACTTTTTGAGCGCATGGGGGAGAAGGGAACCAACTGGGCACCTGCCTGACGCAAGAGCCTAAGATTCTCGGGATAATAAAAACAGAATGCCTCATCTTTGGCAATTCCGATGCGAGTATCCAATTCCGGAGGCACTTCCATGATCTCGGTCTCGGGTCTTTTCATCCGGTGAAGGGCCAGAATTCCGTCCAGGTCCACATGGGTCTCGATCCAGCGGCCCAGCCTTTCCGAATGGTCATGGTCCCGGATCAAATCCTCATCGGTCACCAGTCCCAGGTGCCGGGAAGGCATTTCCAGGGCCTCGCTCCGGGGCAGACACCCGAAAACGGGCACATGGGTGATGGTACTAACGGCCTCTTTAAGCATTTGCGCGTGGGTTTCGCTTCCCACCCGGTTAAAAATAATCCCCCCGATCCGTAACTCCGGGTCGAAACGGAGAAAGCCCAGTGCCACCGCGGCGGCGGATCCGGCCATGGCGCGGGCGTCAATCACCAGAATCACGGGCAGATCCAGCCATTTGGCCATCTGGGCCGTGGAGCCGGACGCGTCACTCCCTGAAAAACCGTCAAAAAGCCCCATGACTCCTTCCACCACCACGGCATCCGCATCACCCGCGCCCCGAAAAAAAATCTTCCGGTTGTTGCCGCGGTCCATGATCCAGCCGTCAAGATTGTGGGAATCCCGCCCGGTCATCCGGCGGTGATGGCCGGGATCGATAAAATCGGGACCCACCTTAAAGGCCTGGACCTTGAGGCGTCTTCGGACAAGAGCGGCCATGATCCCCAGGGAAACGGTGGTTTTCCCGCACCCGCTGTGGGTGCCTGCTATCACAAATGCCGGGATATCCATATCAACGTAGCGTTCCTTGTTAAAAGCCCCTGACCCGCCACTTGCTCACGGCGCGTCATGGCCGTGGGCATGCCCATGGGAATGATGGAAATGTTCATGTTCATACCTTTTTGCTTCCTCCGGCGGCATTTCCACGAATTCACCCTGGCCTTCCGGCACCGGAAAACTCTCACGGGGTTCCAGTTCAAGACCTCTCACATCCGGCAATTCGATGGATTCCTGAATCCTCCGGTAAATGATATCGGCATACTCGGGATCAAATCCAAGGGGCTTTCCAAAAATCATTTTCACCCGGGGATATTTCTTGGCCTCTTCTTTCATCATCTCCGGGATATCCAGGCGGATATGCAATCCGTTGTTCAAAAAATAGGGAATCACCACCACTTCGGTGGCGCCGGAGTTCACGCATTTGGCGAGGATTTCCGGATAATGGGGCCCAAGCCGGGACATCTGGCAGACCTCCACCATTTCAAGATCATACTTTTCTTTCAACAGGATTGCCACGATTTCCATATTTTTTCCTGCCTCGGGCACCCGGCTGCCATGCCCCAGGATAATAACCGCTCTCATCTTTCACCTCCCTTGTGCCCATCCACAAATGGCTAATTTCCGGACGGACACTCCATAATACCAAGAATTAAAATGCCGCCACCGCCATGTGCTTCCACGGCGGGTTCGATTTTGGGAAACTGCGCAATCTACATTCTTTTTCTGATGATCAGATGCGACATGTAATGGGGCGGCGTATGGTCGCGTTCTTTCAGGTTCCACACAATTTCCTCTCCTTCCTGCCCGCATCGTGAGATTAGAATCGATCGGTCTGCCAGCTCAAGTTCATCCAACACGGCCAGGATCTCGCTGTAATTGCGGTACACCTTGAGAATTACCATGCTGTCCGCGCGGTCGATGACCTGCTTCAGTTTCTCGGCCCCAAGGACCCCGGAGGCGACCACCAGGGACTCGTCTCCTTCCACCAGGATACGGCCCGTAGCCGCGGCGCCGGCCTGGTAGGATGTGATGCCCGGAATGATCTTGATGGGGATATCCGCATACGTCTCCCGGAGGGTTTCCAGAACGTAACCGAAGGTGCTGTAGGTCAAGGGGTCCCCCAAGGTAATGAAGGCCGCGTCCTTCCCGTTTTTGAGGGTTTCGGCCACTTGTCGGCCGTTTTCAACCCATGCATCGGCAAGCCTCTTTTTATCCCGGGTCATGGGAAATCCGAGATGCACCACGGGCACCCCCTCTTTGAGATGAGGGGATGCGATTTCCACGGCCAGGGAGTACTTGTTGCCACTGGAGGCGGCCGCAAACACAACCGCCACATGCCCGAGTGTTTTAACGGCCTTCAGTGTGACCAGCTCCGGGTCTCCGGGTCCCACGCCGATGCCATACAAGGTTCCATATTTCATATTGTTCAACTCCTGGATTTTGTCATTTCTTCCGCATCAAAATTCGAAATTTTAACCGGCTTTCTACCGGGCGCCACAATACCCCGGCGCGCAAGCAGGGACCCATCCTGGGTGTAGAGATTGATCAGGGCGTTGATGTAGCCGGCCAGGGCTTCCACCTCCGCGATTCTGCTGATCAACAGATCCCGCTGGGCCTGTGCCACCAGAAGGCTGGTTGATTTTCCCACCCGTAGCTTCTCCGTTTCCACCAGCAGGGTTTCCTCACTGAAAATGCGCGTGGTTGCGGACGCCTTGATCTGCTCTCTGGCGCGGTTCACTTCCACATAGGCGGTCCGAACATCCAGCTCCACCAGTTGAGAAAGGTTCTCAAGGGACTTTTGCGCCTGTTCCCGGCTCAGGGTGGCCCGCTCATAACGGGATCTCGGGTCCCGATTGTATATGGGATATTGAAATCGGAGTCCTACAAAAGCGTCATAATACTCTCCAGTGATATTGCTGACGGATCGACTGAATGAGTTGGCGTACCCACTTTTGCCAAGGGTCACGAAAAGATCCAGCAGCGGCAGCAGCCCGTTTTTGGTTTTGACCACCTCCAGATCGTTTTGCATCAATTTCAACCGGGCCTCGTTCAACAGGGGCCGCATGCGCAGGCCCATGTCCACATAGGCACGGACTTCATCCAGTATAACTTGGGGAAGAGTGGGCTGATAGATCAGATCCACTTCCCGCTGCCACAGATCCCTCCCCGCCGGATTGAGCAGGCGCAAAAGTTGCAAACGCAGGGTTTCCCGCTCACTCCGTGCGTCGATGAGCCCCTGCTCCTGGGCCGCCAGTTCCGCCTGAACAGCCGGGAGTTCCGATTTGGCCAGACGCCCCACTTCGATGAGCGACAGGGTTTCGCTCACCTGCCGGCGGGCCACCTTCAGGGATTCTTCATAAATTTCCACCTGGCGTTTTGCCAGGGCGTAGTCCCAGAAGGTCTCTTCCACCTGTGCCACCAGAGCCAGGGTAAAGCCCCTCAATTCAAATTCGCTCATGCGCGTTTCCAGACGGGCCTGCCGCAATCGCACCAAATTCACATCGCTTCCGTATCCTCTTAAAATAGCCTGGTTGACGGTGAGACCCAGACGGCTCCAGTAAAAGGCGTCCTGGTAGAGGGACGAGTTATTCATTTCCGTGGCCCCTTCCAGCGTAACCGTGGTACCCGTAGGAAAAAATTGCTCAAGAGAAATGACCCCGACACCTTCATCCTTGATGAAATCCTCCGTTAGAGACCCGGATCGCGCCTGGTTTTCTCCATCGGTACGACCGCCCCAGAGTTCCGCGGCCAAGTTCGGATCAAACACGGCTCTTTCCGTATCCTCAAAGGTCTTTGTAATGGCGGGGTTCAGTTTTTCCACCACCAGGGAACGGTTGTTTGTAAGCGAAAGGAGCACCGCATCGGTGGTGGTGATTTTCAAAGGTCCCGATGGCGGGGGCATGATCTGAGGCGGTTCGGGAGGTTCCTCTTCTTTTTCGTTTAAGACAAGGGTCACGGTGGTATCGGCCGGTGGATTGGGACCGCCTACGGTCTGATCAATCCCTTTTTCCACATAAGTACACGAGGCCCATGTGAGGCACCACCCTATTACAAAAAAAAGCACGAGCAGACGACGCGAAAAATTTAGTGCTGCCATGGTGTCTCTTAAATGCCCCTTTTTGTATTCAACCATTTTGACGCCAAAATCATTCCTACCGAAATTCTTCCCTAGACCCACGCCCTCAAGACAAGTTCAGGGCCTCTACCGGGCTTAATCTCGACGCTTTCAGTGCCGGATAAACACCGCACAGAAGACCCAGTAGAACAGATGCGCCCAGAGCGACCAGCGTTGCGGTCCAGGGTATCAACACCGGCCCCCAACCGATCAAGTGAGTCAACCAGACGCCCAGCAGCCCTACGAAAAGACCGCTCAAGGCACCCACCGAGGCCAACAAAACGGCCTCGAAAACAAATTGATAGCGCACATCCCCGGCACGGGCCCCCAGAGCGCGCCTGAGCCCGATTTCCGAACGCCGTTCCCGCACCGACATGAGCATGACGGCCAGGATGCCCACGCCGCCCACCAACCAGGCCAGGGCCGCGACACTGCCGATCAGGAGGGTCAGGGAGCGGGCCGTCCCTTTTTGAAGCCTTATGAGATCCAGTTGGTTGTAAACGCTAAAATCATCGGCCCTCTCCCCCAGCCGATGCTGTTTGCGAAGCGCGGCCCTGATCTCCGCCTCTGCCTGGGCCAAGGGGACTCCGTCGGCGGCCTGGGCAAAAATGGTGTCCATATAATCCACATTGACCAAGCGACGCATGGCCGTTCGTAGGGGCACAAACACCTTGTCGTCCTGGTCGGTACCGTTTAAATCCGTCCCCTTGGGGGAAGTGAGCCCGATGACGCGAAAGGGCTGCCGGCCCAGACGGACGGCTTTGCCCACGGGATCCGCCCCTTCAAAGGCGTTTTTTGCCGCCGTGGGGGCGAAGACCGCCACGCGCCTTCGGGAGCGCTCCTCGGTTTGGGAATAGGTGCCGCCTTGATCCGGCATCAGCTTGCATATGGCAAAACCGTCCGGTTCCAGCCCCACCAGGGTTGTCTTGACCGTATTCCCCTGGTACCGCACGATGATGGACCGTTTGATGGCGCCCGCCGCCCTTTTTACGGACGGGCATTGGGCCACAATGGCGCGGACGTCCCCCTTTTTGAGGGTCTTTGCCGAACCGATGCGCCGCAATTTTCCACCGTTAAGCCGGGTCTGTTCCGCCGTCACCACGATCAGGTTGGTTCCCATGGCCTCGATCCGCTCAACAATCTTGCGCTCGGCGCCCATGCCCACGGCAAGCATGATGATCACCGAGGCCACCCCGATCACGATGCCGGACAGACTCAGGGCGGTCCTCAACCGGTGGCCGGCCAGGACCGATACCGACAATGCCGAGTTGGCCAGCCAGTTCACCGAAGCGCCTCTACGGGATCAAGGTTGGCGGCCCGACGGGCCGGTTGTACGCCGAAAATAAGCCCCACTCCCACGGAAAAGGCACCACCCAGCAACAAAGACATGGCGGACGGCGCCACCGGGATCTCCGTAAATGCTGAGATAAACCACGCCGCCACAAAGCCCAAGAGCCAGCCCAGGATCAATCCCACCCCGTTTATGCCGATTCCTTCGGCCAGAAACTGAATGAAAATGTCCCGGCGGCCCGCCCCCAGGGCCCTGCGCAACCCGATCTCCGCCTGCCGCTCCGCCACGGAAAGGAGCATGATATTCATCAATACCAGCCCCCCCACCAGAAAAGAGAGACCGCACAGGGCGATCAAAAGCCGGGAGACCCCCTCGGAGACCCCCTTAAATTTCTTAACCAGGGTATTGGTGGAAAAAACGGTAAAAAAATGCTCGACGGACGGGTCGATGTGGTGCCGTTCATTGAGCAAATCCTCAATCGCCCTGGCCGTTTCATCCAGGTCGTACTCTTCCTTCACCTTAACCCGGATATTGGAGATGTGCTGCTGGTTGAACAGCCGTCTCATGCCGGTGCTGAGCGGGATAATCACCCGCCGGTCCCGGTCGTGCCCGCTGCCGGTGATGCCTCTCGGGGCCAGCACCCCCTTGACCTTGAACCAGACCTTGCCGATCAAAATTTTCTGTCCCACCGGGTCTGCATCCCCGAACAGTTCCGTTTTGGGTGTGGCGCCCAGGATACACACCCGGGCCAGTTGATCCACATCTTCCTGTGTAATCCGCCGGCCCGAGGCCACCGGCCAGTCCCAGACGTCGTGCCAGTTCGCTTGAACGGCGTCCACGTTGGTCTTGGTCTGGGCCGTGCCGGCCTTGACCGACTGGCTGAATTTGCTGGAGGCCGCCGTGACCCCGGCCAGTCCCCGGATCCGGTTTTGAATGGCCCGGGCATCCGCCGGTTTCAGTTTGACTTCGGCCGAACTTCCCCCCACGGTCCGGCTCATGCGCCCATGGCCGGGCACAATGAGGATGGCGCGGGCCCCGAAGCGTTCCGCCTTCCTGGCCACTTCCTTTTCGGTTCCGTCGCTGATAAAGAGTATCACCGTCAGGGCGCCGATACCGACCACGGTCCCCAGGGCCATGAGAAATGTCCTGGCTTTGTTTGCCAAAAGCGCCGCCAGACTCTCCCTTCCAAGCCGCCAAAGCCTCATGATCCGCCCCCTTTGCTCCTGGCGCCGCTCCGGTCCGAGGCGATCCTGCCGTCTTCGATGACCACGGTCCTTTGGGCTTCCGCCGCCACCTCCGGATCATGGGTCACCATGATGATGGTCCGGCCGTCGTGGTTAAGTTTCCTGAAGATATCCAAAATTTCCCGGCCGCTCTGCCGGTCCAGGTTTCCGGTGGGTTCGTCGGCCAGGATGACGGAAGGCGAATTGATCAGAGCCCTGGCAATGGCCACGCGCTGCTGCTGGCCGCCCGAAAGCTCTCCGGGTCCGGCGGCCCGTTTGCTTTGAAGCCCCACGGAAGCAAGCGCGGCTTCGCCCATTTCAGAGGCATTGGAAGGATATTCGGGCGCATAGATCAATGGGAGCACGACGTTTTTGAGCACGTTCAAACGGGGCAACAGATGAAACTGTTGAAACACGAAACCCAGGACCTCGTTGCGTACGCCGGAAAGGGCCGCATCATCCAGGGTCGAAACCTCGCGTTCCTTCAGGATGTAGCGCCCTTCGGTGGCGCGGTCCAGGCACCCGATAATATTTAAGAGCGTGGACTTGCCGGAGCCCGAGGGACCCATGACGGCCACATATTCCCCTGCGCCGATGCAGAGATCAATGCCGGACAGGGCCCGCGTTTCCCGCGGCGGACGTCCGTATAATTTACTGATCCCTTCCAGTCTGATCATAAAAATCTCCTCTATCTTTTTGTGCCCACAGGCGGCAGAAGAAGAACCGTCTCCCCCTCCGATAGCCCCGAGGTGATCTCCACCAGGGAATCGTCCCGCCAGCCGGTGGAAACCGAAACTTCCGTCTCCGGCTCCTCCGGCCGGAAGACCACGCGTTTGCCGGCCCGGCGTTTGACGGCGCTGACCGGGAGAACCAGGACGTTTTCCCGGTTTTCCACCTCAATCATCACGCTGGCGGTCATCTGGGGCCTGAGCAAACCGGCGTATGGCGTTTCAATGTGGATGATGCAATCGTATGTAATCACGTTGTCCTGGATGACCGCCTGGGGATAGATGGCCGTGACCCGGCCGTAAAATTCCCTGTCCGGAAAGGCGTCAACGCTGAAAACGCCCTTTTGCCCCGCCTTGATCCGGCCGATATCCACCTCGTCCACATAGGCATCCAATTGAAGGCGTTTCAAGTCCACAATGGTGACGAAGGTGGGAGCACTGAGTCCCGCGGCCACGGTTTCGCCCTCACGGGTGGAGACGGAGCCCACCACACCGGAAAGCGGCGCCCGGATCACCGCATAGGACAACTTTACTTGGGCGTTTCGAAGGGATGCCCGGGCGCGGGACAATTCCGCGGCCAACTGCCGCATCTCCTCTTCATACCGGGTCCTGGCCAGTTCAAGGCCCCTCCGGGACACCTCATACCGGGCCCGGGCCATTTTGAAGTCGCTGGATGCTTCTTCCCAGTCTTCTTTTGAAATGAGTGATTTTCCGAAAAGCTGCTCATCCCGGCCCAACTTGCATTTAACGAATTCAAACCTCGCCTTCTGCTCGGCCATCTCGGCCTCCGCTTGTGCAATCTCCTGGGGCCCCTCGGTTTTCAAAGCAGCCAGCCTGACCTGAATGAGGGTTACTTCGGCCTCCGCCACGGCCATCATGGCCTCCAGGTCTTCTTTTTCGATCTCGGCGATCACCTGCCCCTTGACCACGGAATCCCCCACGTTCACATAGAGCTTCTCAAGCCTGCCCGAAATTCGGGCCCCCACATTGACCTCGGCGCCCACCTGGGGCATGACTTTTCCCGTGGCCAGGACCGTGGAAACAACGTCTTCAAAAGAGGCCCTGGCCGTAGCCGGCCGCTCAAGCGCCTTTTTGGTGTTCGCCCGCCAGGGACGACAGACAAAGACAACCGCCATGGCCACGATGAGGCCTGAAATCAGGAGCCAAAAAAGACGCTTCCCCCTCTTGGGGGAATCGTTTTTTGTCATACCTTCATCCTCTTCCATCCCACAAATAAAAGGCCCAGAAGGCCGATGGCGATCACCATCACCATCCATTCGGAACCGGAAGACGTTACTTGGGTGTCTTCCGGTTTTTCATCCACCATTTCAAACCCTTCGATCTTTTTGCCCTGGTTTTCGGCCGTTACGCTCTCTTCCTTTTGAATCTCGGAAATGGTTTTCTTGAGACTCTCCCTGGCCTTCTCGCTCTTGGCCTCATTTTCTTCCCGGGTGCGGCCCGTGGCTTTGGCAATCACCATTTTGAACTGATCCAGCTGTTGGGGGGTCAAGAGACCGTTCAACGATATAATATTGGTCACGAATTTCTGGAGCATGGGGTTGTTGCAGGTATGCTCGCAACAGGCCACACCCTTTTCCATCACATTCAGGGCATAGGTTTTCGCCAGTTTATTTTTGATTTCCTCAGGGGCCTTCCAGTAATTTTTCCGGTCGGCCTCCAGCATGCGCGCGGCAATGGATTGCCGGGCCCACGGGTTGTTCTTGTCAAAGAACGCTTTTATATCCAAACCGTATTTATCTTCAATGTAGATCTCGTGAATCTGCTCCCACTGGGTCTTGTCCACGGCAAAAGGGGTTGTCACCTGAAACCCCCACAGGTGCTCCACGAATTTGTCCATGGCCCGGGCGCCCGCATATCCTTCTTTTTTCATCCCTTCAATCCATTTGGGGTTCAGGTAGCGGGTCCGCAACGCCTTGCCGATGGATTTGGACAGGGTTTCCACTTTTACGTTTTTTCCATCCTGAAGGTTCCCCACCATTGGCTCCGGATATGTTCCCGCCTGGCTCTTGACGGCCAGTGACAGCCCCCCCAGAAAGGCAAACATGTCATCGTTGTCCAGCATGTAATAGACGTTGCTGGAGCGGCTGTGCATGGTGATCTTTACGTCTTTCAGGTTGTTCTTATAGGCGCTTTTGAGTGGTTTCCCCCAAAGTTCGTCGCCATAGGCAAAGGAGCAGTGATGGATCCATACATCGGCAATCTCATCATCGGTTTCCCAGGTGCCGCTGGCGGGAATCAATTCCTGGAGAGCCGAAGCGTAGGCCCCCGGCATGGGACCGAATACCCTGGCCCGGCTCAATCTTGAGGCTTCATTTTTTTTGTAGCCTTTTTTCAGAAGGGCCTGTTCGATCTTTCGACTGTTGACGGCCACGAAGTTTTCCACATCCTTCAGGGAACCCGCCATGCGTACGGCTTTGTCCAGAAGTTTTATGGCGTTGGGGAAGGCGTCGCGGTAAAGACCCGACGTCTGCAACAGGACATCGATCCTGGGACGCTTGAGGAGCGACCCCGGGATGGGCGCCAGATCAACAACCCGGCCCTTTTTGTCCCACACCGGCGTGATCCCCAGCAGATGAAGAGCCGCTGACTCGTTGACCCCTTCGTTTCGCTGGGTTTCCGTGCTCCAGAGGATAATCCCCAGCTTGTCGGGATAAGCTCCGTTTTTCTCCCGATATTCCCCAATCATGGTATCCGCCAGGTTCTTTCCCAACGCGAAGGCCTCTTTTGAAGGAACCTTGTCCGCGCTGAAGCCGTAAAAATTTCTGCCCGTGGGAACGGCATCCGGGTTCCGGATGGGATCGTTCCCCTGGCCGGGAGAGATATATCCCCCGGCCAATCCCCTTAGCAGCGAGGCCATTTCGGCTTTTCCGCACGCTTTGAGCCGCTCTCTCATATCTTCCTTCTTGATTTCGGGGCTCGCAACACAAATGGCTTCCGTGAGATCCTTGAGCGCTTCCCCATCAGGGGAAACACCGAAAGTATGAAGACCGTAGGGGATGAGTTTTTCCTGCAATTCCAGGATATAATGCTCCACCGCTTCGATGGCGTCATCATTTAGTTTTTTCAGTCCAAGGTCCTTATCCAGCCCCAGTTTTCGAATCAACGCATCTACATTCTTGCGCTTTTCTCCCGCCAGGGCAGCATCCACGGCCAGGGCATTGTGATAGGCATCGATTTTTGCGGTCAATTCCCGGTATTCCATGTAGGAGCCCCCTTTTTTCAGAGGAGGGATCAGATGATCGATGATGACGGTGCGGCCCCGCCGCTTGGCCTGGGTCCCCTCCCCCACATTGTCCACGATGTAGGGGTAGATGTTGGGAATATCCTGGATCAGGATCTCGGGGGAACAGGTAAGGGAAAGTCCGATCTGCTTTCCCGGCAGCCATTCATGGGTGCCGTGTTTTCCGAGGCTGATCATGGCATCGGCTTTGAATTCCTTTTTAAGCCATAAATAAAAGGCAATGTACTGGTGATGGGGGTAGAGCTTCGGGTCATGGTACAATTTTTCCGGATCCTCCCCATGCCCCCTGGACGGCTGGGGCAGGAGGACAACGTTCCCCATGGAGACCCGGGGGATGATAATCTCGCCGTTTCGGGTCATGACGTCCGAATCTTCGGGCCGGCCCCACTGCCGGATGACCGCTTCTTTAAAACCGGCATCCAATGTTTCAAACCATTTTGCATAGGTGGATACGGGAATTTTCACAAGACCACCCGCGGATAGCAGTTTCTCCAGTTCGCCCGGCGCCCAGGACCCCACATTCCTGCCGCTTAGAAGTATCCGTTCCTTGATTTGCTCTTCCGTGGGCAACGAGCCTTCAATATTATACCCATCCTTTTTCATGGCGGGAAGGATCGTTTTTATGGATCTGAAAAGATTCAGATAGCTCGCGCCCACATTCTGTTTCCCCGGCGGGTGATTCCAATAGAGGAGGGCGATTTTCTTATTCTTGTTGGGCTTTGCCTTTAGATTGTGCCACGCCTTTATGCGCCGAATCAGAAAATCGATGTTCTCCGGCATGGGAACGGTATCATAGACCACGTCCGTCATCCCTTTAAGTCTTGCGGGCGTTTTTCCACCGACCATTGTGGGTTCCATGCCGCCGTTTTGTTCGGGCACGCATACCTGCCATGCCACCCGGATGGGTGAAATCCCCCTGTCCGACTTCCGCCATTGATCGATGGTAATGGAGTGGGCCGTAAGCGGTATGAAGACCGGCGCGTTGATTCGGCGAAGGATCCGGTCGGTCTCTTCGGGAAAACCCTTCAGGAATCTGAAAGAAAAACCGCACAGGATTTGGACCCGCGCTCCCCCTTTTTCATCCAAAAAATATTTTCCGAGTGATTCGTGGTAGGGGGGCCTTCCATAGACCGGCAGCACATTGATGCCCTCTCTTTCCAGCGCGTGAGTGATATGGGCCTCTATCTTCCCCCGCTCCTTCAAGGCGGAGACGTGAAAGGTATAAATGCCGACCCAGAACCCGTCGGGGGAATACTTCCCGCTCTTGCGATACCACTCAAGATATGACGCGAAGTCGGTAAAGATCTCTTGTGAATCCGGATGGAATACGCCCGATTTGGGAAGTCTGAAAGGCTTGCCGTAATCGACGTCCTCCCCATCCCGGTTGAGCACCAGCAAAATAAGATTCTTTACATTTTCCTTGGTTGTGGGAGAGTAATATTCTTCCGTCTGCCGATTCAGTGTAACACCATGCTTTTTCAACCTGTCGGCAAGATTAGCACTGCGAAGGCTATAGATTTTCGGTTTCTTTGCTTTGGCATCTGAGGCCAGGTTGCTAACGAGAAATCCTTCGACCTCACCGTGCATGAAATCACCCATGATAATAAACGCATCCTTGATGTGATCCCTTTTTACCGTCTTGTTTCTTATTTCTCCATCCGTATAGAATTCGAAGGAATAACGATCAGATATCCCGGAAAGTGTTTTGAGCTCTTTGAATGCCCTGGCCACCGCAAGGCTGTCGCCAGCCCCGATGAGCATGACGACATTCTTTTTATGCGGGTCGGCCCACGTCATGGACGGGAGCAAAACAAGCATCAGGCATACCAACAGACATCTACTCGATCTCATTGAGCTTCCTTTCCGCCATACTATCGGGGATATAGATGACGCGGCCGTCCTTGAGCTGATAGGCCGTGCCCAGTTTGAGCCCTTCATCCCCTCCCACCTTTCTGTCCGTTACCTTCTTTACCTTCACTTCCTTCCCCTTCTTTGTGATGATGCGCCATTCATCCTTCACCTTTTTCATGATGGTGATCTCACTGTCGGGATTAAAGAAATCCAGCACCTGGTAGGTGGCCATGAGGGAAAGAAGCAGGGCCACGATAAAAACAAGGGCCACGTCAAAAAGGTTTGCCACCCCGTTTAAGGGCTCTTCCCGTTTTGCCTTTCCAATGTGCCCGTGGCGGCTGTTTTTGATGTATTTCATCCCGCGGCCCCTTGCGAATCAACACCCCGGGTCATGGCTTCGGTGATCAGGTTGACATGACGCATATCTTCGGTAACCCAACGCTCCTTTACAACGGAAAAAAAATGGGCGGTGATCCCCAAAGCCAACCCCACCACCGTGGTGGTAAATGCTAGAATAAGGCTGGAGGACAGCTGTGCCATGTTCCCCTGGGTGAGGCCCGCAAGGCCGGTGCCCATGGGAATCAATGTCCCCATCAGCCCCAGACTGGGCCCGATCCGCACGATAAGCCGGATTTTGTCCACCTCCCTGGCAAGAGCATGTTCCTTGCGCTGATTCAGGTCTTCCACCTTCTCATCACGGAACGGACTTTTGTCATGGATAATATCTCTTAGTTCATTGGCGTAGGCCACAATACCTAAAGGCAAATTTTCAGCCACTTCCGGGGGGAGCTGTTTCGCCTGTTTCATATCGTCCAGAAACTCCGCCAGATGCCTGTCGCTCCGAAAATGCCTCCGTTTGACGGCCTCGCCCACAAAACCGCCCGCATACAGGATGATCCAGAGACAGAGGAAAATGAGCAGAATCACCACGGGGTAAAGCATGGCCGTTGAAACCGTATACAGAATGGTTTGAAATGCGGGGAAAATATTCACTTGGCAACTCCTTTGGCAAAATAGCTTTTTATAAATCCGGTACATCCCAGCAGCAATACGATCCCCACCAATATTGCCGTGTTAAGGTGGTCCATCCGGCTGACCGGGCTGTTGGAAACGGCCATGGCAAAGGCGGCCTTTATCTCCGGGTAGACGGGTGCAATGATCACGACCAAAAGAAAATAAAGCGCAACAAGTGTCATGGACTGGCCCAAAAATGCGTTTCCGGAACCGATTTTGTGGCGAAAAGGGAAGAGAACGGCCGTTGCCAAAAAAATGATGCCGCTGAAAATGCCGAAGAGGGTTAAGGTGGTCAAAAGGGGTGATAAATCAAAAAGAGAGTAGGCCAGCGTCAGGTTGAGCAGAATCACCGTGGCGCATACGGGGCACGGTAGAATCAGCAGCAGGCTGTTGCGAAAGGGGAGACTTTCCCTTTTTCCCGGTTTTTCAAGGATCAGTTTGGCGCCCCATACGAGAAGACCCGCGGCAACCGCCAGGTGAAGCACCATACCGTATTTGAGTACGTTCACGAACTGATCCAGATGATTCAACAAATTAAAATGGGTGATCACGTAATAGAGGCAGAAGAAGAGCATCAGATATATAAAAAGGCTTCCGCCCATGATGAGGATTCTTTTGCCCATTGAGACGGTCTTGTTGTATATCTGTGCGCCCAGTCCCAACCCCACCTTGATCCCGAAAACGGAAAAAGCCACAAGGACGCCCGTCATCCAAAGTTGTCTCAGCATTGTTGTCTACTCCTTGGTCTTGCTCTTTAGAGCCTTTTTCGTTTCCACCCCACGAACAGCAGCGCCAAAAAGCCCACCGCAACAATCATGACCATCCATTCGGCGCCTGAAGCGGTGACTTTCGTATCTTCCGGTTTTTCATCCACCATCTCAAAGCCTTCAATTTTCTTCCCTTGGGCTTTGGCCTTCACATTCTCTTCCTTTTGAATTTCTTGAATGGTCTTTTTCAGACTCTCCCGGGCCTTTTGGCGGGCCGCCTCATTTTCCTCCTGGGTCCTTCCGGTGGCTTTGGCAATCACCATTTTGAAGCGGTCCAACTGCTGGGGCGTGAGGAGGCCGGACAAAGAAATGATGTTGGTCACGAACTGCTGGAGCATGGGGTTGTTGCAGGTATGCTCACAGCAGGCCACCCCCTTTTCCATGACGTTTAGCGCATAGGTCCTGGCCAGCTTTTTCTTCATTTCTTCAGGCGCCTTCCAGTAATGCTTTCGATCCGCTTCCAGCATCCGGGCCACCATGGATTGCTTGGCCCACGGGTTGTTTTCATCAAAAAATTCTTTTAATCCGAGACCGTACTTATCTTCCATATAGACCTCGTAGACCTGTTCCCATTTGGCCGCGTCCACCGAAAAAGGCGTTGTGGTCTGCCATCCCCACATATTCTCAACAAAATCCGCCATTTCTCTGGCACCCGCATAGTTTTCCTTCTTCATTCCTTCGATCCATTCGGGATTCAGGTAGCGGCTGCGCAACTCTTTTCCGATTGTCTTCTCGACGTCTTCCACATAAATACTGTCCGTGTCCGCCTGCCTAGACACCAGAACATCCGGGTATGCGCCGCTCAGGCTTTTTACCGCCAGGGATAGGCCGCCCAGGTATTGAAAGACATCATCGTTGTCCATGGTCATGTAAAGATTGCCGGACCTGCTGTGCATGGTGATATTGATATCTTCCAGATTCTTTTTATAGGCCGACTTGAGAGGCTTTCCCCAGATTCCCTTTCCGTAAGCATAGGAAACCTGATGGATGAATACATCGACAATTTCCTCCTCATTTTCCCAGGTCCCGCTATTGGGGATCAACTCGGAAATCTTTGTGCCATAACTGCCCGGTTTTGCGGAAAATACCCTTAACTTGCTCAAACGTTCCGCGTCTTCTTCGCCGTATCCATTTTTCAAGAGGGAATCCTTGATTTTGCGGCTGTGTTCGGCGATGAAGTTCTCCACGTCCTGCAACTGAAGAGCCTGTTGCACCGCTTCATCCAGAAGAAGGATGACGTTGGGAAAGGAATCGCGATAGAGTCCCGAGGACTGAATATGGACGTCAATCCTGGGTCGCCCCAGGATTGCACCCGGTATGGGCGTTACCCCCACAACCCTGTCATTCTTATCCCAAACCGGTTTCATTCCCAAGAGATGCAGTATGGTCGCCTCGTTGATGCCTTCATTGCGGACGGTTTCACAGGCCCAGAGAATCATGCCGATTTTGTTTGGATAGTCCCCCTTTTCCGTGAGATATTTTTCAATCATCCGGTTTGCGGTTTTTTCTCCTAAAACAAACGCTTCCCTGGATGGGATTTTCTTGGGGTCAAAACCGTAGAAGTTCTTTCCGGTGGGAATCGCTTCAGGCGCTCGAATCGGGTCATTCCCGGGGCCCGCCGGAACATAGCGACCTTCAAGGGCGTGAACGAGGCTGACCATTTCCATGGGTCCGCAACGCGCCACATTTTCCTTGATGGTATTGAGATCCATCTTATCGTTTTTATCATGGATCGCGGCCGCGAGTTCGTTCAGGGCTTCTCCCGAAGGAGACTTTCCGAAACTGTGCAAACCGTATGGAACCATGGTCCGCCCGATTTCGAGCAGATAATGCTCAATTTCTTCCATGGCCTCCCGGTCGATTTTTTCCAATCCGAGATCCCGGTCCAGACCCAGCTTTTGAATCAAAATACGCGCTCGCTTCAATTTTTCTCCGGCCACGTTTTTGTCCCGGTTCAGGGCGATATGATAGTCATCAATCAAACCGGCCAATTTTCGGTATTCCATATGGATGCCGCTTTTTTTGAAGACCGGGGTCAGATGGTCGATAATGACCCCTCTTCCCCTCCGCTTGGCCTGCAACCCTTCACCGATGCCGTCCACGATATAGGGGTAGATATTGGGAAGATCCTGGATCAATACTTCGGGCGGGCAGGAAAGACTCAATCCCGCCTCTTTCCCGGGAAGCCATTCATGGGTGCCGTGGCGGCCCAGATGAATCACGGCATCCGCATGAAATTTCTTTTTCAACCAGAGATAAACCGCCGTATACTGGTGATGGGGCCAGACCAGGGGGGAATGATACAGTTTCATGGGATCATCGCCCCAGCCTCTGGTAGGCTGCGGCAGGAGAATGATGTTCCCCAATTGGACGCAGGGGATAATCAGCTTTTGATCCCTGGTCATCATCCCGGATTCCCCGGGTCTTCCCCACTGTGATGCAACCTTTTCCCGATAGTCACCGGGAAGTTTGTCAAACCAATTTAAATACTCGCTCACGGGCAATTGAATCGCTTTTCCCGTGGCAACCAATTCTTCCAGCTCACCGGGCGCCCATGAGCCGATATTGCGTCCGCTTCGAAGGACAAGGCTTTTGATTTCATTTTCAGATGGCGGACGTCCCTTTACGGCATACCCCTCCCGCCGCATTCGACTGAGAATTTGCTCCAGACTCCGGAAAACATTGAGATAGCTTGCAGCCACGTTCTGTTTTCCCGGGGAATGATTGTAATAAAAGATGGCGATTCTTTTATCTTTGTTCGGCTTTGTCTGAAGGTTTCGCCAACCCTTTATACGCCCAATAAAAAATTTGATGTTTTCGATGATGGGCTGAAAAGTGTAGCCCTCCCTGCGTGAATGTTTTTCCTTAACGGGAACCAGCCCTCCCAGGACGGATGGTTCGATCAAGGCGTTGAATTCAGGTTTACAGATTCGCGTTGAAATTTCGAAGGGACTCAATCCCTGGGGGGATTCCCGCCATTCCGAAACAGGACGGGAACCGCGGATGGCATTTAACAGGGGAACATCGAGACGGCTTAAACACCTGTGAGCCTTTGCGTCACTGACGGCCCCCAGTTTGAAGGAGAGCCCGCAGAGAATATCGACACGGCTCTTGCCCTGTTTGTCCAGAAGGAATTCCTCCACACCATGATAGGAGGGGTGTGAATAGACGGCTACGGCGTTAATGTTCTCTTTTTCCAACAGGTGAATCAGTGTACTTGAAATCTTTCCCACTTCACCTGGCGCGGCATAGCGGGAATACTCCGTAATGCCGACCCAGAATCCGTCTTTATGGTAGCGTTCGCTTTTTTGATACCACGACAGGTATTCATCAAAGTCGGTGAAAACCCGAGGGGCGTCGGGATGGAAAATGCCGGATGGAGGTAGCGTCATGGGGTCCTTAAACTCAGCATTGAGGCCGCAATCCCGCTTGAGAAGAAAAAGAAGCAGGTTCTTGATATTGGCTTTGGTGGGGGACGCGCTATATGAAAGCACTTCCGGATCAAAAACAAATTGCTTGCCTTTTTTGTCCATGGGCGAAACACGCATGGAGTAGACCTTTGTTTTTTTGAAATCGACGTTTTCCGAAACGTAGTGCCTTAGTCCTCTGTACATGATATCCACCAGAAGGATATCCGCCCGGTTTATGTCTTCCCGTGTCTTTTCGTCCATTCCGGTCTTTTTCACATCTTCATCGGTGTATAGCTGGAGGACAAAGTCTCCGCCGATCTCAGGGGATGCGAGGATTTCAGCGATTGCCGTGCCGACGTTATGGGAATTGGATACACCCGTGAGCACTGTGATTCTGCATTCTTCTCCGGAAAATGACGGCGATGCAAAAGCGACAAGGAGAATAAAAACAATTCCGCCGGCAAGTTTTATCCGCCCCATTGATTTGCCCGGTTGCGGGCGATCCCGACGCATTCGAGTGCGGATACCCTGTTGCGCCGGGACCGCCCGCCGGATTTTAGAAGCTGATTTCATATCCGATTTTGAACATCCGATCCATGCCGTAGTACACATATTGATTGGACGCCGTGGACGACAGGTCTCCGGATACTTCAACCGTTGAGTTGAAGATGTTGCTCACAGCCGCCGTGATGAAGCCTTTCCAGACCTTGTATTTGCCGAAAAAATCGAGGGTGGTGTTGTTGCTGAGATTGTCCTCCCGGCTGGTCAGGATATCCGCCGTCAGCTGGAGTACCAGGTTGTCCGAAAGGTAGCTGGCACCCAGGGCCGTCTTGAACTTGGGTCCGGTTTGATATTCTTCACCCTCCGTGTCTTCCGCCGTGGGATCCGCCCAGTAACCGCCCGTATAAAACGAGAGGTTGTTCCACAAATCCTGGCGGTTGGCAAAGGGATAAACATCTATCTGCCACTCGACGCCCGTGGACTTGTAATTGCCGGCATTGAAATAGGTGAGGGGATAGCCTTGAGAGCGGTCGATTTCGATCTTGTCCGAATAGTCCATATAGAAGCCGGCAAGCCGGATCTGTGTGAAAGGAATCCCCCATTTAACGCCCGCTTCGTATGTCCATCCCATTTCAGGCTTGAGATTGGGATTTCCCTTTAAAAAGCTGCTGTCATAATAGAGATTGTTAAAGGTGGGGGCCCTGAAGGCTTTTCCCACGTTGGCAAAGAGATTAAGCGTATCCGTGGCAGTAAAATTGGCGCCGAAGGTGGGCAGAAAAATGTTGTAGTCTTCACCGTCCGAATCCGCAATGATGAACTGCTCCCTGGCGCCCACCAGGAGCATCAGGCGATTGAAAAATTCCCGTTTGAGCTGGGCGAACAGGCCATAATCGTTTCGATGGTGTTTGCCGTACTGATTGTTGTAGTCGGCCCCCCGATAAACATAGTCACCCCCCACGGTCAGTTCCGTGGCCCAGAAATCGAGCCGGTAATCCCCCTCAAGGCCGTAGTTGTAGTTGGAGTTTTTGTCGTCGGGCTCATCGGGGTCGGTATACTCATCCCGGTTGATTCGGGAGTAGCTCCCGAAGGCCTTGACCCTGAGATCATCGGTGTCGTAACGGATGTCGGCAAATTGGTTATAATCTTCCTGATCCGTCCCTTCCATGGGCTTTTTGTTGCCGTCGTAGACTTTCTTAAACCCGGTTGTATAGTAGGATCCCAGATAATCGATGTGCAAATTCTCAAAAGGCGTGAAATTCAGATTCAGGGAATACTTGTTGAGGGCGCTCGTGTCATAGCGGTACTTCTGGGAGAAACTGCGGGAGATCTCCTCGATCCCCTCCATGTGCTGGTAATTGAACCCCGCGTTGACCACGGAATTCTGGAATCCCACATCTGCGTTTACATAAGAAAAGTTGCCCAATTCCACCGCGGCCCGGGTGGAAGTCTTGGATGGATTTCGCTTTGTGATGATGTTGATGACGCCGCTCATGGCATCCGCGCCATAGAGCGTGGAGGCGGCCCCCCGCAGAACCTCCACCCTTTCAATCTGTTCGATGGGGAAGGCGCTCAAATCGTAGCCCTGCCCGGCGGCCCCTTGAATGGGGGAGCCGTTGATCAGAACCAGTTCCCCGTCTTGAACGCCGCGGATAGAGAGGGTGCTGTTCATGCCGCCATGGTTTATGCCCAAGGGACCCAAGGCGTTATATGCAAAGGAACCCTTTCTCCTTAAAGCGTCCACCAGGTTGTCGGCACCTGTCTCTTTCAATTCCTCGGCAGTATAGACGGAGACGAACCTGGAGGATTCTTTCTCTTTTACGGGGAAAAAATCCGCTGTTACAACGACGGGGTCGAGCTCCGTGGTTGCGTCTTCCGCGTTTTTCACGTCTTTTGGGTTTTTTGCGTCTTCCGCGTTTGCGCTGGTAAAAGCCGGCAGCAAAAGCAACCCCAATACCATCCTCAAAACATTTCGTTTCAACACACCGTTCTTCATTGTCCGCTACTCCTCCCTCTCTTCCTCTGTTTTTTGCCGGTACGGTGTTAAAGGTCCTGTTCTTCTTTCCGTTCCGTTCCGATGGAGTGATGCGGCCCGCCAAAAAAAAAATCCCCGGATTGAAAAAATCAATCCGGGGATATCCCTTTTTTTTATCCTCCGATTTTTTTGCCTATAGCTTCCGTCCACGAAGCATCAGCACAACATACAGGCAGGTCTTCTGGTTTTCGGATCCCCCTACTTACCGCACCTTCCCGGCCTTAATCCACGGCCAGTGGTTTTTTTTGCGGCGTTCGTCCCCGATTACAGCGGCGGGCCCGTCCTCGAATCCAACGAGGTTCCCTATTAAGCTCCTTAGGAGCACCTGAATGCTTGTCTGAAATTAGTACATAAAAGCAATTTTTTGTCAAGCAATAATCCTGCGATTAAGCCGCCCCCAAAAACCGTTCGAAAGGCTTTTGGAATCGCCGATGGCCTCTCCGCTATCCGGTTATTCCCGCATATTCGGTCAATCTATCAAGAAGCCTATTTCCCCCATGGCTTCTGAGGATAAGCATCCCCATGAGATACAAAGCTCCTTTCTCCATGCCCCCTCAAAACATTGCTGAGGAGCCACCGAGCAGTATCAATATAAGACCCGAAAGTCTTTGAAACATCATCCTGTATTGCGGCGCCACGGCCTTGATTTTTTTGGAAAACCAACCCGCCAGCACACAAATAATGACAAAGGGAGAAAACGCGGTCCCGATACCGAAAAGGGCCATCATGATACCGCCCCATACGATTGACGGCATCTTGAGACTGTAAAGGAGCATTGCGCCCATGGGCGGACACGGTATTGCCGCAAGGGCTGTTCCCATAACAAACAAATGGGCTGTCGGGTTGAACAGGAAACGCCCCCCTAAAGAAGGAAACCATCCGTTTTTGTTTTCAGCCTTTTTGCATACACGAACAGGCCGCACAAGCATCACCAAACCTATCAAAATCAGTATCGCGGCAAGGATTTTTGATCCATATTTGAGATTTCCGTCCGTGCCCGTAAACGCAGCACCCGCGCAACCAACGCCAAGTCCCAGCATTAAGCACATGAAAACCCTTCCGGCTGAAAAAACCACATAAGACTTGAAACCCTCAACCGCCCCTTCTTTGGAACCCATTATATGGGTGCTGACAACCGGAGCGCAGAAGGCACCGCACTGGCTCATTCCGGAAGTAATGCCAAGCAATATGGCCGTGAAACACGCCGCGCTAAATTCCATGGGCGAATTGCCCGGGATCACCCTGTTCCCCCGTTAAAGTCTCTGCCAATCAGCGCGGCGCCGATTGCACCGTTGAGTTGAGGGTTTTCCGCAACATGGATGTCCATCATCAATTCATCTTCCAAAGCCGTCACAAGACCGGGATTGAGCGCTCCCCCGCCGGTCATGAGCACCTCCGGCTCCACCCCGGCCCTCTTTGCCATTCCCGAAACCCGTTTGGCCAGAGACATGTGGATTCCGGCAATGATGTCCGCACGGTCCTTTCCCCTGGCAAGGAGCGATATGACCTCGGATTCCGCGAATACCGCGCACAGGCTATTGATCCGGCATGGCGCCTTCGCCTCCAGGGAAAGCGAGCCGAGGTCCTCCACGTTAACCTTGAGAACACGGGAAAGGACATCGAGAAAACGGCCCGTTCCGGCCGCACATTTATCATTCATTGCAAAGTTCCTGGTTTGGCCTTCTTCGTCGATGATAATGACCTTGCTGTCCTGTCCGCCGATATCAATGATTGTTCCGACCCTTCTTCCGTCAGGGGCCGTCCGGATACCCCCCGCGGCGTGGGCTTTTATTTCGGTCACATCCTTACTGGCGAAATCGATCAGCCGCCTGCCGTAGCCTGTTGAAATAACAGCATGCATATCAAACGGCGAAAGGCCCAATTCATCGCACAGTTCGCCGAACACCTCACTCGCTGTGCCGCGGCAGTCAATCCCCGCGGGAACGACTTTACAACCCTGTATACCCCCCTTGTCATCCACAATAGCCGCCTTGATATATGTTGAGCCGGCGTCAATACCTCCATAATATTCCATATGATCATCCTCTCTTCATCTTTGATTTCTTCATCCCGATCATCTCGACAAACGCCTCGATACGCGTCCTGAGTTGTTCAATATCTTCAGGGCTGTAGTCCGTCTCTATTCGCAGCACGGGTATGTTTTTTTCTTTCATTATCTTCTCCACACGGATCAACTCAAAGTCATAGGTGACGCACCCTTTGAGAACATGGTAGATGATGCCGCTGATATCAAATTCATCCGTCATCTGAAGCAATCGGTAGAGCCTGTCTTCATTGGGCGCAAATGACGGGCAGACGCAGGGCATAAGGTATCTCGATGCAATTCCGGTCATCATATGGCGCATCGACTTTTCGGCAATTCCGATAGGGTCGTAAAGATAGCGACTCCCCATGCACGACTCGTCCGCCACGGTCACGGCACCCATTTCTTCGATCAGAGAAAGGATTTTCCAGTTGGGAAAGATCGGGGGGCATCCGGAAATCAGAACGCGAGGCGCGTTGGGCCCTGCAACAACCCGGCCCTTGTCCCGCCGCTGTTCCAATTCATGGTTCAGCCGGGCCATGGCCTTTGTCCATTCAAAAGCCGTATCGTAACCATAGGCGTTGAGCGCCAGCATCGCCTCCCGCCCGAGGATAACGGGCGCTTTGGATTTTCTGATTTCATGGAGCCTGCGCGCCTCATATTGTGCGCCGGCAATCATCCGAATCGCCGTTTGCAGGGCTTTTCGCCGGATCTTCCGGCCGGTCAATTTTTCAAAATCCCTTTTCAATGCCGTGATGTGCAGAAGCCACTGTTTTCTTGCGCCTTCCGTCTCTTTCACGTGGGGCACCTCTAGCATCCAAACATTCGTAAAACTAGAAAGCACTTCCCCCATTTTTCTTTTTGCGTCGCAGGTGGTGGGGACGATGACCGCATCACAGATCCCGTAAAGAGATATCAGATCCAAAGACGTAAAACCGACGGAGGACTTCACCACCGGGCATGTGTCCCGGGGCACAAGCTCGCCTCCGATACCGGATGTCTCATCGCTTCCGCCGCATAAGCGAACGGGTATTGCGCCGGCGGCATAGATCAACTCTTCCGGGACCATGATGCAGTATGTCCCGATTACTTTTTTGGGGTTGACGCTCTGAAAGCCCGTTGGACGAAAAAGCCGATCCTTCCGGCCGTCCGCAAATACGTCTCTCATGATATTGATAAAATAGCCCATGCTCCGGGGCAAATCCGGGCTCTCTTCCAGATCGGCGAGCGCCGTTTGCGTTGAACGTGCCAAGCCGCGGGAAAGGCGTTCCTTCCGTCTTTGGATCGGGTCGGTCTTTCGGATGATCTCTTTATTCATCCGTCCTCTCCCGTTGCGAATGGGGCATGCTAAATTCGTATTTGGCGCTGTAGAGGGTCTTGCCGAGAAAGGTCGCCCGCAATGCCCCGTCTTCAGGGCAATGTTCCACGCATTTGAGACAGAGGGTACAGTCCGAAAAGGTTACGTCCTCACTCTCCCGTTCCTTGAAAACCTGCTGTATCTCCAGCGGGCAGACGTTGTAACATACCTCACACATGGTGCATTTCCCGGAGTCTTTCTTAAGTTTGATAAAACTGATTTTCCGGTAAAACGACAGCAACAGGCCCATGGGACAGTAGGGGCACCAGAAACGTCTTTTCATCAATGCGCCGAAAATCACGAGGACTGAAAACAGAAGACCCAGCGCAGTCAATATGAAGGCGGTTTCACTGCGATAATTAACCGCCACCCGGGAAGCATCGGCCGTAACCAGTGGAAGAATATATTTTCCGGGGCATAACTGGCAGAAAGGGCAACTGAATTCAGCAGCCACGGACGGCGCCAAAACAGGAAAAGCGGCCCAGAGGGGCAACAACAGGGCAACAAAGAGGAATATCCACTTGATGCATCTTAATTTTGCCCGAACCCCTTCCGAAAAAGAGAGATAACCAAAGTTGAGCTTCTTCCGGATCAGGTCCAAAACATCCTGAAGAAATCCGAAAGGGCAGATCCAACCACACCATGCCCTACCAATCAAAATCACCAGGAGCGAAAAATACAAGAACATCTCCCCCAGGTACTTGAAGGACTCCCATGAGCAATAGGAAACGGCGGATTGGAAGACAGGCAGAACACACATGCCGCTTCTCAGGTGGCTTCCCACATATCCACATGAGAAGGCGGGGATGAATCGCCCGAGATAGAGGCCTGTGACTCCACCGAAAATCAAGACAACGAATGATATGATCGAAATTGTCCACCTGAGCCCGGAAATATTCATCAATTAACCCTTCTTTATTCTCTGGTTCTCGAATTTCAGGATGGCCTCGCGGGTGTGTTTTTTCTTCCGCCATATTCCCATGATAATGATGAGAACCGACAGGCCCGTTCCCAAAATCGTCCAGAGCATGAATCCGTGGGACCTGCTGAGCCATTCCGGATAGGTGCGTATATTCATTGCCAGGGTTGCACAGTGGTACGCCCTTCTTGATACGTCATGGTAGCATGCGACATACAGGTATTCTTCCCGCCCGTCGTCTTCCATATTTCCGAAAGGCGTTATCAGGAATTCGCCCGCGGAATCGGCATGAACGGTTTTTCGCCAGCCGCTCCCGGATATGATATGCACCTCGGCATCCTTGAGAGGTTTGCCTTGATATAGGACCTTCATCCCATATTCCCGGTAGGCCCTCTGATAGTCGCGGCGGAACCAGGGGTCCGAAAAGCCGATTTCCAACGGGAGCTTATCCGGATCATTAAAAAACACACCCCGTTCATTTCCCTGATGTCCGGTTGCCTTTCGATGATACAAAAGGCGCTTGGCGGAGAGATGTATCCTTTCAGCAGCGCCGTCGAGATCGATATCCATCTCGCCCACATCAAGGTGAACGCCCAGCAGGTAAAGGCCATTGAGTTCAAGGTCATTCGGAATGTTTACGCTGAGATTATCCCCCACGGGATTGAAAAAGGTCCGGGAAATACGGCCGTCGGCATCTCTGACCCAAATGTCCGCCGCATCCCGTATCATCCGCCGCTTCGGTTCAGCATCATGACGGCGGAGGGTATCTGCACGCAAGATATCCCCCCAACGAAGCCGCGGCGACATGGCTTTCCCTCTGTCAATAAGTTGCTTAAGCCTTTCCTTTCGGATTCCTTTCCAATCAAACATCGGTTCATCACTTTCCGTATCCGAATCAATCTCCCACCAGAGCAGGCCAAACCCCTCATTGGGAACGACAAACGCCTTGGCGCCATTGGAAAAGCCATAGGAGAGGTATATCAAGGGCGATGATAACAAACCCAAAGCCACGAGCGTTCGGATAAAGATTTTGATGTTTCCCTGATTAATGCCCATATTTAAATGTCAATTTATTCCACATGAAACGAAATTCCGGTTCCCCCCGGCACAGCCGGAGTTCCCCGGATGAATCAGGTAAAAGGTTAAAAAGTATACGAATACCCGATAATTGCGGTTCTCGGTAGTCCTTCATAATTGTATAGGATACGATCTCCGTTGTCATTGCTGGCACGAGAAAAGAGGGTCGCGTATTCCTCGTCGAAAACGTTATCCACACGAAGGGTTAGTCTATGTCTTTGGGTGTCTCCGAACCTCACAAAACAGGAGAAATCGGCAACATAGTAATCCCCGTATTTGACATCATTGAAGGGGTTCAGGCCTCGCTCATAGATATCTCCCGTATACCGGGACATGAAGTCGGCGCCCAACACTCCCCCGGAAGACCGGTATCTGAGATTGGCTTTTGCATAGAACTTTGGGATTCTCTCCACTTGTTCGCCGGTATCTTCGTTTTCAGCATCAACCCAGGTAGCGCTCATATCGAGCGAAAAGCCCCGGAACGGTCCGACGCCCGCTTGAAGCTCAACACCGTTTACCTTGGTGTTTCCGTCTGCATTGTCAAAGGTGTTGGTACTCCCAACGTACACGATTCTGTCTTCCACCTTCTGGTAAAAATACCCGGCTTCACATCTGAAATTGGACCAGCTTCCACCTATTCCGGCTTCTACATTCAGGCTTTTTTCAGGGTCGAGATCCGGATTCCCGATACCGGAGTCCGGATCGTCGGCAAACAATTGATATGCATTCGGAAGGATAAAAGAGGTCCCAACCATGCCCCTGAAATAGGTTCCGCCCATGAGGGGTGTTTTGGTACTCACATCCCATACCGCGGAGTTCGGGCTATCCGAGATGTTATACCTGCCTCCAAACGCCAACTTTGTCTCGGGAGAAAACGGCAAATAAGGCCTGTATTGGGCAAACAGGCCGACAACATTCTCACTTTTTCCATTTATTTTGACCACGTCATCCTTTCCATAGTAATTCTGGTAATCGACTCCGGCCAAGATTTCGTGCCCGCTGCCCCACCGGGTGCTGGTCAGGAAATTGATACCCCAGTCCTGATACCCCCACTCCGCCTCATTGAATACATATGTTCCATCCAGCTTTTCCCTGGTATAGTCCGTCCACCACCTGTGAAGATAGGATTTGATGTAATAGGAAAAATGTTCGTTGATATCATGGTCCCATTTCAATATGCCGATTTCCTCAGTGCGGTCATTCACCGCATTACGCTCGGTGGGGCGCGCGAAATCGAATTTGCCCTGCTGCTTCCGAAGCTGTGCCCTAAGGACGCTCCTGCCCACCAGATCAAATTCCTTGCGATATTTGACCCCCATGGTGGTTCGGTCGAATGCGCGAGGTTTCTTATCGCCGTTGAGGGCTTCACGATATGCCTCGTCGTTAAAGACAACGTAGCCGTCCCAGCCTTCATAACTTCCGAAGGCCATCAAACCATGACCGTAAAGGGTATCGGTTGCATGACCGTAAACCTCCCGGTAGTCTTCACTGCCGTATGACACGCCAAACTGACCTGATGTCTCCGAGGTAATCCCCTTGGTGATAATATTTATCACACCCGCTTCTGCGCCGGTTCCGTAGAATAGACCCTCACCCCCTTTGAGGATCTCTATGCGCTCGATATTGTGCACGCTGATGGAATCCACATAGCCGCCTCCATAAAGGCGGTTGTTGATTCTGACGCCGTCCAGGAGCCATAAAATTTCACTGCTTCCATGAAGGCTTGCATAGTTGTAATCTCCAAGCCCCGATTTGGTGACTGAAAAAAAACCGGGCACCATCGCCTCCAGAGCCCGATTTACATCAACAAATCCCGCATCTTCAATCTCCTCTGCGGTTATAATTTCAACGGGATGGCCGAATTCGCCGAGTTCCGCTGAAAGTCGTTCCTCAATCTTCCGGGCCTTGACAACCACCTCTCCAACCTTTACCGCTTTCTCCTTCTCCTCAATTTTCCCTGAATTCGATTCTCCCGTTACTTTATCCTCGGTTCTTTCCTTCTCATGCTCTCCGGCCATACTGATTGTCGGCAAAGCTTGAAAGACAATCACCATTACCAAAGCTATCATCATCCGCATGAAATATCGCATTCTCTCCTCCTGGTTTTCCAATAACGCTGAGAGGCATCCGTGGTCCGAACACCTTTTTTCAAAATTGACGGTTTACACGGAGGAGGCACCCTGATAGCATAAAAAAGCCGGCTATAAGGTTCGCCCGAGGCGGACCGGGGCCTCCATTTAGGGTTCCATATGCAAATCCGGCGGGCGGGGTGGTGTTGACTTTGGCGGGTCTTCCACCCTGCCACTACCTTTTTTTCTTACACTTTCTTTGTATCAACCACCTCCTTTCATGATCGAAACCGTTTCCCGGTCCAGCTGCCGCAGGGCCTTCAGGGCGGCCCTTTCAAGAGCTTTTTCCAGCTGGTGAAGACGGAAGTTAATCTCAGAAATTTCACAAAAAAAATCCCCGGACCGAAATTAATCGATCCGGGGATGCCGTTTTTCATCCTCCATGAACACAGATTCAACCCTATTCCCGAGGGTCCACTGCATTAAATCTCCATTCATGGGCAGGTCTTCTGGCTTCCCATCCATCTTGGCGGCCTTCCCATCCCGGTTATGAAGACAGTGGCAAACAGAGGCCAAGAAAGTTCTCTTCCCATCAAATGCGGTGAAGAGCAAGGGTTACAGCGGCGGGTCCGTCCTCGATTCCCACGAGGTTCCCTTTTAAGCTCCTTAGGAGCACCCGAATATTCCGTCGCGAATTAAGTCATGAAACGTTACTTTCTGTCAAGAAAAAAGATCAGCAGCAGTCCGATCATCATTCAGTGATCGCGGGCATTGTGCGATGTGGCCCGGAGATATAAAAACCGGCGATAACCATCATTCTAGCATCAAAAGATAATACATCAGGCCCATGACCATCAGGCTTGAAACTCTGAACGCCTGTGTCAATACCATGAGACGAACGCCCAGTGCCGGCTTGAAAATTCCCATGTAGTAGGGCAATTGATGTCTTATGGCCCGAACCGGTGCGGCAACAATGTTCCCTAACAGCAGGGCCAAAACGGTTTGAAAGACGTTCAGCGTGCCGGTGTGCAACATGGCGCCGGCGGTTGCATATCCGGATGTAAATTCCGCCACCAGACTCAGCATCACCATGGACATGGCTTCAACCGGGACAAAAAAGCTGCTGAAACTTGATGCAAACCATTTTCTGAGAAAAAGAAAAAAGCCCATATCCGAAATAAAAACCATGAGCACGTAAACCGGTATGACGATCACAAGCACACGCGTGATCCGCCTTTTGAATTTTCGTCCCGTCTCGGAAATCAATCTTTTAAAAGAATGGATTTTTTGACTCTTTTCCCGAACATATCCTTCCGATTCCGGAAGCGTAAAACGGGTCCACGAAAGGATTGCACCCATCCTTAGCAGGGCCGCTCCAAAGGTCAGCAAGAGGTAAATGACGCCCGCTTTTCCAACAAGGGGAAATATGACAAAAAAAGTGGTGGGGAAATGGAGAAAAAAGGAGGGGAAGGTGTTCAACAACACGGCGAGGGTGATTTCCCGACGGTTCAGTTTGCCCTCCTGATAAAACGCCATGAGCATGGATAGAGCGGTCGTTCCCGAAAAGAAAGCCGTAGTGAACACGGCCCCCATTTCGTGGGATAGATGCCCCCAGCGCATGAAGGGCCGGGCCATGACACTCAGCCGATTCGTCCACCCCATGCCTTCGATAACCTGACCCGCGAAGAGTCCAACGGATATCAACAGGGAAAGCCGGATCAGAGGCCAGATGATCCGTTTCCAGAGTTGTGACGGATCCGTGAAGACTCTGGCGGCATCCATTGTCCCTCCCACCCAGGCGACAATCGCGCACGCAATCAGAAGCGAAATAAACATGGGAAGCAATAGAGACGTTCTCTTCTTCATGCCCGTTAAACCTTCGTGGGATATTCATGCATTTCGATATCCATGCTGAGGACTGATTTGTAAACAGCCCTCATCAACCATTCCGGTTATTTTTCCTGATCAGAAGGAGAGACAGATAAGGCGGCGGCACATCAGGACGATTTCTCAAATCGTGGATGATTTCCTGGTCTTCCAGGCCACATCGGGAAATGAGTGTTGCGTTTTCCATCAACCCCAACTCGTCCAGCATATCCATGATTTTCCCGTAATTCCGGTATACTTTGAGCATTACCACGTTGTCCGTTTGGTGGATGATACGCTTGAGGTTTTGAGCTCCCAGCGCCCCTGAAATCACGGCAACGGATTCCTCCGCCTCGGCCAGGATCTCTCCGGCAGCGGCCGCTCCCGCTTGATACGATGTGATTCCCGGAACGATCTCAATGGGGATATCGGGTGCCTTGTTCCTGATGGTACGGTACATATAACCGAAGGTGCTGTAAAGCATGGGGTCACCCAAGGTAATAAACGCCGCCTTTCTACCCTGTTTCAGGAACTCCATGACCTGATGTGCGTTGTTTTCCCATGCGTGGGCTAGTTCAATTTTGCTTCGGGTCATGGGAAAACCCAGGCGCACCACCGGCACGTCGGAGTTCATGTGTGGAGACAGAATCTCCATGGCAATGGAATGACTGTTTTTGGTGGATGCCGCAGCAAAAACAGTTTCCACCTGCTGAAGTATTTTGGCGGCCTTGAGCGTAATGAGATCCGGATCCCCGGGTCCCACACCGATACCGTAAAGCGTTCCGTTCTGCATCTTTGGATAGTCTCCTATTTCTTACCGGATATTGGCCCATTTCCACAATTATCTACAAACGCGTCCGGATGCAGGAAAACGGCCAATGCCTCAACTGCTTCCACCGACCTGGGACCCGGCCTGGAATAGACCTGCTCGTCCACAAACATGATCCGGCCGGTTTTTACCGGTTCCAGGATCCGAAAATGGGGCCTTTCCGAAGGGTGCGTGGGGTTCTTGTTCATGGGACCGCGCTGAATTATATAGACTTCGGGGTGTTGCTCAATCAAGGTTTCCATTCCGATACGCACCAGTTTCTTGTCACTATCCATACAGTTTAGGCCGCCCGCCTTTTGGATAATGTCGTTCACAATGGATCCCCTGCCAGCCCCCAGCAGATTGGGATAGCGCACCTCGAAAAAGACCCTCGGGCGATGGCGGATGCCATGAAGACAGTGCGCAACATTCCGGAGTCTCAATTGAAGGGAATCAACCAGTTCTTCCGCCTGCAGTGATTTTCCCGTCAGTACGCCCAATCGTCTGATCACGGAAAAGAGGGACTCAAAATCGGTGGGATGAAAGACGGCTACTTTCAGACCCTCCCGCTGAAGCTGCCGCACCACCATCATGGACTCTTTTCGCCCTGAAGATTGGATGATCAAGTCGGGCTTAAGTCCCATGACCATTTCAACGTTGGGCCTCATATGGGTGCCGATAGAAGGTTTTTTACGGATGGACGCAGGCAACACATCGGTTTTGGTTCGTCCCACAAGCCTATCTTCAACACCTATGGCGGCCAGGATTTCGTTGTAGGCCCCGTAAAGAGCGATAATTCGTTTTGCCGGTTGATTCAGTGTGATTTCCTGACCGAAATCATCCGTAATCCGAACTGTTGCCGCCGGAGACGGGTTCCCTCCGACCAAGGACATGACCATGAACACTGGAAGCAGCCTTAAAACCCGGGACAAAATGGGCCTGAGGGCTTCCCGTAACCGGGTGGCGCGACACCCGGACATCCGTCTCGTAAATTTCCGACAAGTTTTCATCATTAAAAGTCTCCTCTGTGGAACCGTCCAAGACAATCTTGCCATGTTTGACAAAGATCAGCCGATCACAATAGAGGGCGGCCAGGTTCAGGTCATGCAAGGCGCACAAAATGGTCGTATTTTCGGAATTTTTCTGTTTCAAAAGGTCGAACACTTGAATTTTTCGTGCTACATCCAGGCTGGAGGTGGGCTCGTCCAGGAGCAAAATGTCGGTTTCCTGTGCCAGGGCCTTTGCAATCAGGACACCCTGTGCCTCTCCGCCCGACACATCCGTGATCATCCGTTGTGCCAGATGGAGCGTTTCCGTCCTGGCCATGGCCTCCAGGGCCTTTTCCACGTCCAGGGCCGAATATCCCCCCCATCCGGACAGAAACGGATAACGCCCCATCAAGACGATGGAAAGGCATTTAAAAGAGAAAGATATCTCCGGTTTCTGGGGGACCGAAGCCATCTGCCTTGCCCGGGCGCGCATGCTGATCCGGGAAATTTCCTTTCCGTTTATGCGCACGCTTCCCGAGCGAATGGGCAGCACCCCTGATAGGGCAAACAGAAGTGTGGATTTGCCACTTCCGTTGGGACCCAATACCCCGGCAAATTCTCCTCTTTTCAGATGAAAGCTGAGATTCTTGAGCACATCCTTTTTGTCGTAGCCGCAGCATAGGGCTTCCACACGAATCATATGCGGACCTTTGCGCCCCGCCGCTTCAGCAAAAAACAAAAAAACGGCCCGCCCATGAGAGCGGTCACCACGCCCACGGGCAACTCTTCACCGCCAGGAAGCAGAATGCGGGCCAGAACATCGGACCAGAGAAGGGCAATTCCCCCCAAAAGTCCCGAAAGTACCAGTAAACGTCTGTGTTCCGCCCCCATACTCATGCGTATGAGGTGCGGCACCACCAGGCCCACAAAGCCGATGACCCCGGACACGGAGACGGCGGCGGCCGTCAGAAGGCTGGCCCCGATCATCAGGCGCAGCCGCACCCGGTCCGTATGGACCCCCATCTGTTTCGCCTGAACGTCTCCCATGGACAGGATATCCAACTCCCTGGAATTGATCCAGATCATCACCAGTCCCGCCACCGCGTAAGGAAGCGCCAAGGCCGCATGACGCCAGCCCCTTCCCTGAAAACTTCCCATAACCCAAAATACAATACTGGAAACCGACTCTTCATCCAGTGCCTTTACCAGAGAAATCAAGGCCGACAGAAAAGTCGCCACCACAATCCCCGCCAGAACCATGGTTTCGCGTCTGAGTCGACCGTTGATTCGCCCCAGGGAAATAACGGCAAAAAGCGCGGCCACGGCCCCCCCCAAAGAAGCCAGAGGAATGAATCCGAACCCCAGCACCTGACCCGAACCCAAACCCAAAAACAAAGCCATGGACGCGCCAAAGGCGGCACCCGTAGAAACCCCGATGGTAAAGGGATCGGCCAGCGGGTTCCTCAAGATGCCCTGAAATACGGTTCCCGCCACGGCCAGGGCCACGCCTACCAGAAGGGAAAGGCATATGCGGCTCAGGCGGATATGGATCACCACCGCTTTCCAGGTGGCATCGATTTCGGATCCCTCCACAATCCCTGATGTAGCCAGGAATGTCTTTAAAACATCCCACGGCGGGATCTCCAGTCGGCCGAAAAGGCAGGCACCAAAAACGGATGCAACCGACCCCAGCAAAAGGAGTACAAGCAGCCCCACAAACCGTCCCCGGTCATGCCGTTCCTTTTGGAGGATCCCCGCACGAACGGGGTCTACGGTCTTTGTGCCTGAGGGTCGGTTGGTCATAGATTATTTCAGTTTAATACCGTTATCCTTGGCCGCATCCCGGATATGATCCACAAAGATCTCCGCGAAACGGTCATTGGAACCGAGCCCTTCAAGAACCGGCATCACTTCAAATCCCTGCTTTGTCAGGATAGACTTCCAGGAATCCGGCTCATCACTGGCCATATCATTGGTGGCATGATCGCCCGCCACGATCATGAACGGTTTCAAGACAATTTTTCCCCTATCAAAATGGTTCAGATAGCGCGCAATCTCTTCAATCCCGGGGAATCCCTCAACACACCCCACATAGGTGACCACATCCGGGTAAAGCTCCCGCATCATTTTGGCGGATTCGCCGTAAATCCCCACGGACCAATGCTCATTCCCGTGCCCCATGTACACCAGCATGGCTTTGTTCTTTCTGGCCAACTCAACGTCTTCTGAAAGGGTTTTGAGGGCCTTTTTCATATCCGCATGATAGTCATACCGATCCCCCGGCATTCCCAGGGCGGGCCGCCCCATGACCACTTTGTGAAAGGGCATCCATTTCTTTTTCATGGTCCTGATGGACTGGATTGCGCTCACGTATGAAGAGAGATCGTGGGACTGCTCCATGAAAAAAATATGGGTGGGTTGAACAATGATGTCGTCATAGCCGTCTTCCCTCAGATCACCGATGACCGCAATAATATTTTTGACGTAGAGCACTTCTTTGGGGATTCCCTGATCCAGCCATTTCCCGGGTTCGGCTTGTCGTTTCTTCCAGATGGATCGAATGATATTGGAAGTAAAGGTCAGTTTCACCGGGACACCGGGAAACGCCGCTTTTACTTTGTCTTGAATATTGGTAATGGCCTTGACTGCCGACGGCACGGTGGTACCGAAACTGGCCAGCACAATGGCGGCTTTATGATCTCCCTTCTCATTATCGCCATGGGATGCCATGACAACCGAAAGATTCAACAGAACCAACAAACAAACCAAAACAAAAACCATCAGTTTTCTTTTCATCCTAACGATCTCCTTTCGAGAATAATAATAACTGAAGTTTCACAGAAAATGCCCCCGGCTTGATCAGCCGACCATGCGCAGCAACGCCTCCAGGAAAGATTTTCGGGGCAGTTTGTTGTCTTGGTTGCAAACGGCATGAAAATCATCGCTCAATGCGGACTTAGCGATGATATGTCTCAGGTCGGAAAAGGCGAAACTGTTGCGACCCTTGACCTTGTGCCTGCGTTCGGGAATGTTTTCGAGCCGTGAACCATAGATCCAAATGATTGTTGCGGCCATTATGGAAAAATTGATGTGATTGATCACTGCCTGTGCATTGCGGGTTTGGCTTTTGCTGCTTCCAATGTCTTGCTTGATCTCCTTGAAACCCGACTCGATTTTCCACCTGGCCCCATAATACTCGATAATTTGCTCAACCGACAGCTTCAAGTCCGTGGAGAAGATTGCGATCCACTGTGTTTTTCGAAAGACCCAGACAACCCGGACAGGGCACTTGAGTGTTTTGAGCATAACGATTTGGGAGTATGCGTTGACTTCACGGTATTTTCCGTACAGGAAGACGTGATAGGTTGAAGCGTACGCCATGAATGCCGCCGCCATTTCAGCGCACGAACCCAACCTGCTGCCATATTTTTTGGGTCTTCCCGGCTTTTTGGAAGAACCGATCTTGGGGATGGAGTACAGTACGGTATTGGAACGTAATCTTGAAAGCAA
>ADZZ01000283.1 GCA_000179315.1 delta proteobacterium NaphS2 | reverse complement strand
TGGGGCGACGGGGTACTCTGTTCGATATAGTCCAAAGTGCTCTGTTGATCGCTTTCAGATCAACATATGTTTTTCCGAAAGCATCGGGAGAAACTGCAATCGTACCGTCCTGAACCATCTCTCGATTTTTCCCTTGGCCGCTGCATGGTAGGGTCTGGCGTGAATCAGGGTTATGCCGAGTTTTGCGCAGACCAGGGATAAATGCTGTGACCGGAAAGCTGATCCGTTATCCACAAAAAGCCGCATGGGGATACCTCGCCTTAAAACGGCTTGTTTCAACACCTCCATGAAGGCAGCGGTATTTTCCGAATGGGCGCGGCATAGGGGATCACCCGGGTCGCATCATCAATAAAAGCGATGAGATAGGTTTTTCGTTTCCTGCCGTCATTTTTCCTGACCGCCGGACCGTACATGACATCACTCATGAACAAATCCCYGGCATTGAGGTAGGCGAAGCGACGATGGTCTCTATCAGGTGATGTAATCTTTCGGGTTAACCCGTGGCGTGCCAGCAGTTTATACACGGTGGATCTGGGCATCCGAACATCATCGGGAATGTTGCCGGATGCTCTGACTTTCTTGATTAACAGCGGAACGGTTAGTTCCGGTTCTTTTTCTTTGGCCTCAAGAAGTAAATCCGAAATCTCAAGGGGCAGCTTTCTCGTTTCCCCCTTGTCCGTGCGCTCTTTGGGCAGTAGGGCGTCAAAACCGCCCTTGCGGTATTTTTTCAACCATGAACGGATCGTCTCTTCAGCCACACGGGTGCGTCTGGAGCCGGGAATAACATATTCCTGCCCTGCTTTCTTCCTGATCTGAGCGTAAAGCCCTCTTGATCCGGGCGGCAAATGAACAAAATCCGCGATAATCCCGTAGCGAAATAGCGCCACCTGCTCTTGTAGTTCGTTTTCTGCCATCTAAAACCTCCATTCTTATAAAAA
>ADZZ01000284.1 GCA_000179315.1 delta proteobacterium NaphS2 | reverse complement strand
CAATGGAGTCTTCTCCCTGAGCATTATCTTGAACTGATTTTAAAGCGGCCCCAGGCATTTGAATCAGCCCGTGTTATCAGGCAATGGCGTTCGAACTGGCCTGTTTGTCTGGAACGGCTTTTGGATAAATTCTGCCAAAAGCAGGGATATACCAAAGGTGTCAAGGAGTTCATTCTGGTTTTGATGCTCTACAAAGGCCACTCTGCCGAAGCCATCGAATCGGCAGTTGAGACGGCGCTATCATCGGGGGCGGGCTCCAGCCAGGCCGTTAAACACATCTTAATCCATAGAGAATGTGGCAGGGATCAATCGTTTTCAGCCCTGGAAAACTGGCAGACCTTTCCGGCTCCGGACGTATCCATTTACGGACAGATCGGAGGTGGACGATGAACGCCGGTATGAAAGCACTCTTAATTGAGAATCTCAAAAAATTGAAACTGTCCACGATGCTCCGTGAGCTGGAGGGCGTGATCCGTCAAGCGAATCAGGAGAGCCTGAGTTATGAGGAATTCCTTTTAAATCTGAGTGAGGCCGAAGTTCAGACCCGACAGGAGAATGGCCGCAAAAGGCGACTGCAGGAGGCCAAATTCCCCATCTTAAAGCCAATGGAAACATTCGATTTTGATGCAGCTCCCGGACTGGACGTCCGGCTCATGAAGGAGCTTGCCAATTGCGATTACGTGAAAAAAAGCCGCAATATAATTTTTGCTGGGAAAAGCGGCGCCGGGAAAACGCACCTATCCACAGCTTTGGGCATGGAGGCTTGCAAGCAGGGAATCAGGTCCCGTTTTGTCACCGGCTGCGGCCTAGCCAATGAACTTATTGAAGCCAGAGATGAAAACAGTTAGGCCGAGCAGTCAAACGGTATGCCTCTTACGGACTGCTCATTATTGATGAACTGGGATACATTCCTTTTTCCAAG
>ADZZ01000285.1 GCA_000179315.1 delta proteobacterium NaphS2 | reverse complement strand
GCTGTCCAATCATTTGGGACAGCATGAATAACACCATCATCAATATTGCATACTGCGAAGGCAGGTCCCGTGCCCCTTCCGCGTTATTCAAGTTTTGCGAGGAAAATCTCTTCAAAATCATTGATGTGGATGTGATCGAAGAAATCTATGCGGATTCTGAATATACCGGTGAAAAACAGTTGATTTACCTCATGGTCCGCTCTGATTCCCACATCACCATGTGCCTGAAGCAGAATCCGAAAATCAAAAAGTGGAAAGAAGAAACCATCAAACAGAAAAAATGGCGGGATTACGAAGAAAACTATCGCATTGCAAGCCGTGATTTCATCTTACCAGAGACCGGCAAAGGTTTTCGATTTATTGTCAAACAAAACAAGGAGACTCTGGAAACACGGTGTTTCGGGAGCACACATACCGACTACAGCCCGATCAAAATCCTGAACTCATACCACGTCAGGTGGCCGGTTGAGACAGGTATCAAGGATCTGATTGAAAATTACTATCTCAATAAGCCCATCGGAACCTCTCCTGAGAAGGTGGAGTTGCATTACTACTGTGTTATGCTTGCCAGAATGACCATTGACTATTTCAGATCCATCCTGTGTTGCCGTGAATGGCAAAGCCCCGAAGACTGGAAGTGTGTTTTGTCCACGATACGAACGAGTATGTTCAGCAATCAGAACTGCGAATTGAGCAGGGATGATTCCGGCGATTTGCTCTTGACGTTTTTGGATGGTGATCGTTATGGTGTCAAAAAACAACTGGCAAAAAGAATGGAGCAAAGAAAAAATGCCGGATTAAACCGGGTATCCTGGTGGGGTGGAATCGGCGTTCAAATCGAAGTCAAAAACCAATATCAACTCTGAAAGTGGTGTTGAAATTGTCACGTTTCGGTGGTGTTGAAATTACACTGGAAAAGTCTGGAATCAGTTTCGAAAGAACCGAAAACTGTTGCCTCCGAACGAGCGGTAGCTACAGCAATATCTGAAGAGTTTCCGTCTGGCATCTTAGATTTGCTTAAAATTCTGGAAGAAAGATTTTCATTCAGATGGGAAAGAGGCAATCTGAATCACGATATGTCTCTTCCATTAATTTACTGGCCCGTTCGTTTGCGGCCGCCTGGCCCTATCCATGCTGCACAGTGTTTCGTCGCAGCTGGACTGCAAAAACTAGGCTGCCAGATATCACTTTGGATTGATGACCTTGGGCGTAGAGAATACTCGAATGAACAATTTGTTGATTCGTTAAAGAAATGGTTCAACAAAGTTGGCGGTGATGGCGCTGCCTTGTCAATAAATAAGTTCAGTGACATTTTGGAGAATAAAGAAAAGCGACAATATACAGATCACATGTGGGAGATCCTGGATGGCCACCTGAAAATCCCCCACTTGTGGCCGGGTCAAAATCCCCCGGCG
>ADZZ01000286.1 GCA_000179315.1 delta proteobacterium NaphS2 | reverse complement strand
TATTGCGCAACTCGGGTTTTGGTTGGCATTTGCGGCACACGGAGTTGCGTTTAATCCTTTAGATGGGGAGCGTTTATTATGGCGGAAACTTGCAGAAAATGTCGGTGGTCAAGGGTAGATACGGGAGATCCCACCAAAGGTGCGTGTATTGCCGAAAAACGAGAGGGGGCCGTGGGAGATACGGCATCCGGCACGGCGTCGGTGATCATGAAGGGTAAACTCATAAAGTTGAGTGATGAAGCTTGTGAATTGTTTGAGCCAAAGCCTTCACACGCACAACTGATCAGGGAAGGGATATAGGCGTTTTATCAACAATCCACTTTGGTTGTTTGGGAATTGCCCAAGAAAGAAAGGGAGAACCATGCCCGACCAACAAGGTATGGCAAACGAGAAGGATTTTCTCGTAACAAAAATCCAGAGGTTTTCGCTGAACGATGGACCGGGCATCAGGACTACTATTTTTCTTAAGGGCTGTTTGTTAAATTGCGCCTGGTGTCACAATCCCGAATGCATTAATTTCCGGGAAGAACTCTTGCATGATACGGATAAATGCGTAAGATGTGGCACATGTGTTTCCGTGTGTCCTGAAGAAGCAATTGCTCCGCCCGGCAAGCGGCAGGTTGAAAATAATCATTCTGCATCTGATTCAGCCTGTTGCCTGCCGGATGGGGGGGCGACGGAAACATATACACAGGATATATCCGATGTCCGCCCCCCCCAAATCGACAGATCTAAATGTACCCTGTGTATGAAATGCGTGGAGGTCTGTCCTCAGGACGCCATAACGAGAGTAAGCAGCGTGATGACGTTGGATGAGGTCTTTCGTGAGGTGAAAAGCGATGAGGTGTTTTACCGATCTTCGGGAGGTGGGATGACCCTCTCGGGAGGCGAAGCACTTTTGCATCCCGGGACGGCGCTTTCTTTGCTGAAGCTGGCAAAGGCAGATTCCATTCATACGGTGGTGGATACATCGGGCTTTCTTGAATGGGAATTATTGGAGAGGGTTCTCCCGTATGTGGACCTTTTTCTTTTTGACGTCAAGGTCATGGATGAAAAAAAGCACATAAAGTGGACGGGTAAATCCAACGCGTTGATTTTTGAAAACGCGAGAAAACTCGCGAAACACAAGGCAAAACTAAGGCTCAGGCTCCCGGTTGTACATGACGTGAACTTTTATATGCCTGAATATGCCGAACAAACACTGAAATTTGCGGAAGAGCTCGGAGACGTTGTTTCCGGCATTGACGTTTTGCCCTATCACAACTTTGCTGAAAAGAAATACGATCAATTGGGAAGAAGTTATTTCTTCAAGGGCTTCCCCAATTTGTATGATGAAGATGTGGCGGAGTATGTGGAAATACTGAAAGGAAAGGGGAACGCGCCGTGGGAAGTGACCATAGGCGGCATACAGAAGGCGGATAATGCCGATGATGATTAAATCGCCCATCGTCTGAAATAAACCTCTAACGACAAAGGAGCATCGATTAAATGCCCGAAGGTTCTAATATCGTTGTACCTGAAGAAGACCCTTATTTCTATGTAACGAGAAATATGGCTGACATGCTGGAAAAAATACACGCCATATCCAAGGAACAACCTGTGAATGTTCTGATCTCCGGCAGACAAGGATGCGGAAAATCTTCCCTTGTAAGACAGTATGCCGCCATCTACGGAAATCCTCTTTCTGTTTTTCAGGTGGGTATTCTCTCCGAACCCGGACAGCTTTTTGGAGAATATGCATTGGAGTCCGGAGAGACGAAATACAAACAATTTATTTTTCCGGAGGCCATCCAGACGCCTGACTGTGTGGTTCACCTGGAAGAAATCAACCGGCCGGAGCACCCCAAGGCTTTAAACATGCTTTTTTCCCTGTTGTCGGATGATCGGGAGGTATGGATAGAAGAATTAGGGCTCTTAAAGGTAGCGAAAGGCGTTGTTTTTTTTGCCACCCTCAACGAGGGTGAAGAGTTTGTAGGAACCGAACTCCTGGATGCTGCCCTCAGGGACCGCTTTTACTTGCTTTTGATGGATTATCTGCCCAATGAAGTGGAAAAGGAGGTGCTGAAGAAAAAAACCGGTATTACTTCCGAACAGGCTGACCAAATTATCGCCGCGGTAAATTTCTTGAGAAGCAGCGGGGAGCTTGGGGTGGGTGTATCAACAAGGATGACGCTCATGATTGCAAAAATGATGGCTGTCGGCGCAAGTTTGAGACAGGCCCTGTCCGTCAGCCTTCAGGTCAGCAAAGAGAGACTCGAATCAGTTCTTCTCTCTCTCCATATCGAAAAGGGTTATACTGAGCATGACAACTCCGAATTTATCCTTTTGACGAAAGGTTTTTTGTCGAAAACAGGATCGAGGCATAATGATCGCGAACAGAAGAATCAGATGGCGGGGCAAGGCCGTTGAATGTTTTCCGGCGCCGATTACGGATGGATACTCGGAATATTGGCGAAGGGATAAATCGCCGGTTGAATTTCTTGAACTTTCGAAGCTTCTTTTTTCGATCAGAAAAATCGTTTCCTATGTGGGGAGAAATACGGGGGAGGTTGTTTGGGAGGGAATGGAATGTTGTGACGGTATTTCCCTTGATCCCTCGCTTGTCATGGGATCCTACCCGATCCCTGCGGCAAAGACGGATATCATTATTGGAATAGCCGTTGAGAAAGCGTATCAAAAGACCGAGTGGAGCGAGCGTCTGAGAAAGAATGCAATAGAGAAGCTGCGCTTGTCTGACATGGATGCCTACCGGTTTTCGCTCTTTTTCGATATCGCCGAGAAAATCTATGCAGATTGCCTCTCCAAGAAAAACGTATTGTCCCTCTATACTGAAAAAGCCAGGGAATTTCAAATTCTGGAAGCGGGCAAGCGGTTTCCAAATCCTCCTACAGTGAGTGAACTTCTCCATCTTTGGTGGAAAATGGTTTTTAATGGAACGGGGGTTGCTTTAAAAGAAATAGATGCGGACGGATCAGGCGAAGGATTTTCGGAAGGGACGAGTGTAAAGGAATGTTACAAGGGGCCATTGGCTACCCTGAATTCCATTAGGGATGCCCTGATGTATCAATGCCCGAAAATATCCGGCGTAACGGAACGTTGTGAGTTTCGGCTGAACCTCTATACCTCGATATGGCCGAAGTTGCAGGACCGCATAGATTTCTGGTTTCGGGAACCTTTTGATCCCCTACTTTTCTTTTCAAACTTTAAAAATGCCGAAATGGGCGACCAGAATAAAGGCGGTCGAAAGGAAACGATTCCCGGTTTTGCAAAAAAAATGGAGGATCTGGGTAAGGGGGAAAAAAAGGATTTCACCGCTGATGTAAAATCTATTGTATCGAATATCGATAAAGTGGTTCGTGTTGAGCGAGGCGACATCCTTATTCCCGCAAAGAATAAGATTGACCCGGTGCTTCTCCATAAGCTTCGCGTGTCTCTCGAATCCATCGCCCAGCGACAGACCTCATACAACAGGGGCCTCAGTTCAGGAAAACTGGACCGCAGGAGACTGTTCAGGGCGCCCACAACCGGGACGGTCTTTAACCTGAAAAGAAACCATTTCGAATTCGCGCATCATGTCGTTATTCTTGTCGACTGCTCCGGGTCCATGTCCACCAAATGGGAACAGCATGAAACTGCTTATCAAACGCTGTTTTCAGCCATTAAAACCTATGATAAAAACGCACGTATTTTCGGCTACAAAGGGGCGAGGAATGTTTGTAGTGTTACGGAACTTTATGTGGATGGACGATTTTTCACGGTTTCACCGGAGGGAAAAACCGCATCGGGAGAGGCTATTATTGCAACGGCGTTGCGCTTGAAGAGAAGCCGGAATGTTCCCCTTATTATCCATATTACCGACGGCGCATCCAACTGGGGATGCGGTGTGAGCGACGCCATTAAATTTTGTACGGAAAGGAAGATACATCTCTTGACATTGGGGATTGGCTGTGACCGCAACAGTAAATTGGCGCTCGGAGAGGAATACGGGAACCTTATTCGATTTGTTGACAATATGGGCGGATTTCCAACCCTGTTAAAGGACCTCCTTGCCTCGGGGAAAAGGGCTTATAGTGCAGCCATAAGACAAACATGACGAATAACAATTCCCTACAACATTGCATGCTGCCGCCCTCTGCTCGTGGTGGGGTGTTTCATTAGGGGTTCATTTCTTATGCATATTGGCGGAGAATTGGCGGAATATATTCACGATACTTCTTTTGAGGATCTTTCGGATAGTGTCTCGAGGTATACGAAGCTTTGTCTGTTTGATTGGGTAGGTGTAACTTTAGGCGGTTCGACGGAAGAGGCGGGAATGATTTTGTTTGACGCCATTCGTGAAATGGGCGGCAAAGAGCAGGCAACCATTTTGGGCAGTGGGGTGAAAACGAATGTTTTATTTGCCGCCTTGATCAACGGCTGTTTTTCTCATGCCCTGGATTATGATGATACGCACGTGGCCTCCTCAATTCATCCGAGCGTTTGCCTGGCGCCTGCCGTCGTTGCTGTTGGTGAATTTATGCACGTGAGTGGAAGGGAGCTTATTGTCGCATTTGCCCTTGGTTTTGAGATCGCCACCAGGGTCGGAGCTGCCCTCGGTTTGTCTCACTATGAGCATGGCTGGCACGCTACTGCCACTGTGGGGCGGTTTGGCGCGGCGGCAGGAGCTGCCAAGCTTTTGGGATTAAACCCTGATGAGATCGTAAACGCCTTTGGACTTGCCGGTACACAGGTCGGTGGATTGCGTCAATCTTTTGGAACGATGGGCAAGCCTTTTCACGCGGGAAAAGCCGCCATGGACGGGGCGCTTGCAGCACTTCTGGCCAAGAGAGGCTTTGAAAGCGCCTCTGAAATATTTGAAGGACAGTTTGGTATCGGAAGTGTCTATTCCGACAATCCCGACTTAACAAAATTGACGGAAAATCTGGGGGTGGAATATCAGATATTGAACGTGGCTTTTAAGCCCTATGCCGCTGCGCTGGCGACTCATCCCGCTATTGAAGCCATCCTCGATATAAAAGAAAAAGAAAGCATAGATGCAAACGATGTGTCGGATGTAAGGGTAGACGTCGCGAAGCTTCTCTTGAACGTGATCAGCAACGAAAACCCAAAAGCCAGATTGGATTGCAAGTTCAGCACTCAGCACTGTGCGGCACTTGCCTTCGTTAAAGGTTCTGTGCACCAAAATATGTTTACAAAAGAGATGGCAATTGACCCTGATTTAGTGGCGTTCAGGAAGAAAGTACATCTGAACGCCGATCCGGAATTCAACCTGTTTGAAACAAGAATAACGGTGCTTACAAAAGATGGGAGGAGATTCACGCGACTTATCACCACGCCCAAGGGTTTTCCTGAAAATCCCATGAGCTTCGAAGAGATGAAATCTAAATTTAAAGGGTTGTCGTGTCCGCTTTTGCCGAGGGAACAGGGCAGGGAAATCTTCTATAAAATAAGGAAGCTTGAAGAGGTCCCTGATATTGGAGAGGTTCTGGCGCTCTGCTTTCCCCTAACCCGGACAAGCCGGAACCATAGAGGTTTGAAAAGTTGAACCAGCATTCATTCTTTGGAAACCCTCTCTATTAGAGGCTTTCCGAGCATTGCAAAAAATTTCCTGTGTATTTTTCACAGAACTCAATTGTTAACTGTCTAAGGCGGGCGATGCCCGCAACCCAAAATCTGAAAAAACTACCCACGTCAAAAGCCTCGAAGACAGGCATTATAAACTGAGTTTCAGGCCTGCTATAAAATTTTCTTGTTTTTTGTGACAGGGCTTTGGACGATAAGGTACTAAGGCCTGTTTGAAATTTTCTTAAACATGATTCATGATCGTATTTGAGGAAGATCGTTGTTATCCATGAAAACGATCTATTTTTACAGTTTAACGAGCCAAACCGCATCTATCATTTTTTGGCACTTGTAAGGAGTTTGTTATGGATGAGAAAAAGGGTATCGTAGAGGCTATCGTCATCATTGAATGGGAAATGTTTAAGAACGTCGAATCCTCCGTGCCGGCGTCATGTCAAAATAGCCCCGAATCTTTTCGGGAAATACGAACAAGCATTTACGAAGAGTGGCCTAAGCCGTTGCTTGAGTCGTACCTCCAGGATCTGATAGCGGCAAATGAAGAGGGCCGAAATCTTGTAATGGAGAAATACGCCAGGATGGACAACCTCCTGCCCCCGTTGGAAGAGAACCCCCTGATCAATGATATCGTGCGCATAGAGGCGGCGTGGCAAGATGAGATCAGGCATCAGTATCCGACGCTTTACCAGAGCGCGTGCAGGACGACGGACCCCGCCGATGATGGCAGCAACTTTTCCATCTATCTCAAGGCCGAGTTGGAAACATACGGCGACAAAACCGTAGAATACTACCATAAACACGTTAGTGAGGCTGAAGCCAATAACGAAAACCTTTCCCTTCACATGTTGGAGCGGTTGGTGAAAAAGGGAGGCTACGAGGGCCTGGAGCATGCAGAAAAGCAGCTATGTGGATGAAAAGACGTTTATGTCTGAGGTTGATGATGCGCTGACCCTCGCTAGGGATGCGATCATTTCCGGGCATTATGACGTCTCCGAGCATGTGGTGAGGTCCATCACGGGGGGAGGGATCAATATCCGGGAGATTGAAGATGCGGTCATAAAAGGGAAGGTTATTGAAATCCGGGACAATCCAATGCGAGGCAGAAGCTTTCTAACGGTGGGCGGCTCCTTGGAAAAGGAGATTCATGTAGTTTTCGCTAACCAAAAGAGCGGCCTCTTTCTGATCGTCATGGCCTATTACCCTTCCCCCCTGATATGGAAGGATTCTGAAAACAGACTTCCAGAAGGAGAAAATGCTGTGAATGACGCGCATGAAAACTGTTTTTTTTGTGGTGAAAGAATAAAGGATATTACCGTTGGAAATTTTGATTATCGTCTGGAAGGAAAGCTCTTTGTGGTAAAGGATGTTCCCGCCGGGTTGTGCCTGGGCTGCGGAGAAAAGTATGTGTCGGCGAAAACGGCGAAAAGGATAGGCGAGCTGGTAGCGCAAGACAAGGACATTGGCAGGGAAGATGTCCTTGTCTTCAAATTTGGCTAGACCCACCTCGGTGCAATACACAAAAGGGTATGCGCAAGCTTGCGCATTAAATGGAGAAACATGAAGGGACTGGATCTCTGCAAAAGGTTTTTCAGCGTCTATGGATTGACCATGATCAGGGAAGAATTCCCCCGGTACGAGCATCGAATCGCAGCAGGCCTGGTTGGAGAAGGTTCCGAATGCTATGGTTTTGATGATGAAATCTCCAGAGACCACGATTGGGGTCCGGGATTCTGCCTTTGGCTCGTAAAAGAGGATTACCAAACCGTTGGTCAAGCGCTTCAACGGCGATATGATCAACTTCCCAGGCGTTTTGAAGGATATGAGCGCTCTACGGGGTTCGGACACAGAGTCGGCGTTTTTGAAGTCGGAGACTTTTTTGCACAGTTTATCGGTCTTTCCCGTTCGCCCCAAACCTTGGAAGATTGGTTGTTTCTTCCCGAGGCAGCCCTTTCCAAGTGTACCAATGGAAGCGTGTTTATGGATACGTTCGGGGCATTTTCAGAGATCAGGGAGAATTTACTACAATTTTATCCCGAGGATGTAAGGTTGGCCAAAATGGCCGCTCGATGCATGACTGCCGCCCAAGCGGGCCAATATAACTATATGCGATCGGTGCGCCGAAATGAATATTATGCGGCCCGGTGCGCGGAAACCATGTTTTGCAGCGATATATTATCTCTGGTGTTCCTTTTGAACAAAAGCTATGCGCCATATTACAAATGGCGGCATCGAGCCGTTGCGGCGCTCCCCATACTCGGGGGGTTCATTCATAATAGAATCAGCACGCTTCTGGATGCCGGGTCTTTTAAAGTAAAAACGAATATCATCGAAGAAATATGCGTTGCAATCATTGAAGAATTCCGAAGAGAAGGCTTGACCGAGTTGCGCAGCGATTTCCTTTTGGATCACGGTCCTGTCATTCACGATAAGATAACCGATGAGCAGTTGAGAAAACGGGATGTCTGGATAGGTTAGGCCGTTACCCTTCAAATGAAAAAGGGGTTGTAAGGAATGAAAAATGTTTTAATTCTGGGTGGCAGTTATTTTGCGGGAAGGGTCTTCGTTGAGGAGCTCGTAAAGGAAAGCGACTGCGATATTTTTGTCTTTAACCGCGGCCATGTTCCTCTCAACATGGCGGGTGTTACGGAAATCGTCGGTGATAGGCGGAATGAGGCGGAAATCGTTAAAGGGATGCCGTTGCTGGATTGGCATGCCGTTATTGATTTCTGCGGAGAATCTGATGCAGATCTTGCAAAGATGCTTGAATTTCTTCCGGGCAAAATTGATCATTACATCTATATCAGCACGACGAGCATCTATGAAAACACGACGAATCTTCCCGTGAACGAGGATGCACCCAAACTTTCAGCGCCTCAGCTTGAGTTGGGACCCTTAGCTGCAGACTATGCTTTTAATAAATGGCTCTGCGAACGTAAACTCCAATTTGAATGCCCAAGGCGCGGTATCGCGTATACCTGTTTACGTCCGGTAATCATATACGGCCCTTACAACTATGCTCCGAGAGAGACATACTTCTTTGACCTCATATCCAATAACGAGCCGGTTATTGTGCCTGATAATGATCTTCCCCTTTTCAACTTTCTGTATGTGGTGGACCTGGCGAAAATTATTCAGGAATGTATCGGAAATCGCGATGTTTTTAATCAAGCGTTTAATGTTTGTTCCGAACAACTGGTATCCTACCAAGGGTTAATGGATGTTTTTGAAAAAGTTTGCTCAAAAAAAATCAGCATACGGAAGTTGAGTGTCCCGGAGATTGAGAAAAGGCAAATTCCCTTGCCGTTTCCGCTTGATTCACATCTCGTTTATTCGGGAACAAAACTGCAACGGTTATTAGGGTTTGAATACACATCGGTTGAGGATGGCATGAAAGCAACGTATGATTACTACAGGCTCGTTCAAGATGCAAAGAGAAACATTCGAGGATAGGGCCTCGGCAAAAAATAACGGTTAAAGGTAAAAACGTCATGAAATGGAGCATCGGAAAAATTTCAAGTAAAAGAGCTCTTTGGAGTCCGGATAAAACAGCAATAATCTACGAAGACGCCTCTATCACATATAAGCAATTGAACGACGATGTGAATCGCATCAGCCATTTGTTTCAGGAAATGGGTCTCAAAAAGGGAGATCGTATTGCCGTTGATCTTCTGAACTGTCCTGAATTCCTTGTTTCTTTTTTTGCAGCAGCGAAACTAGGCCTCATTTTTCTTCCCTTGAATTTTCGAATGGTATCTCGGGAATTGACATACCAGCTCAACCGGTGCAATTGCCGTTTACTTCTTTTTCACGATGTCGTGGCAAAACATATTGAGTCAATCCGCGATTCGGTGCAGGTGGAAGCTGATAAATTCATCTGTGTGAAAAGCAACTTGCCTGAAGGGCCGGATTGTCCGGCCTGGGCGGTTTCATATCCTAAAAGTATCGAAGGCCGGCCGAAGGATGAACCAACGCCTGATGCTCCGATCGATCTGGATGATCCATTGGCCGTATTGTTCACGTCCGGTGTTTCGGGCGATCCAAAAGGCGCTGTGATTTCGCATGGACAATTCTATTTCAAGAGTTTCCAAATTATAAATTATACAGACATGAGGCAAGGTGATGTGTTCTTGTTTCAGTCTCCCCTATGCCATTCCGCCGGTCTTTGCGGAGTCGCCATCCCATGCTTGTGCCGGGGAGCCACTCTCCTCGTGAGAATGAATTTTGATCCGGAGCAGTTTGTTCTGGATATTGAGCAATACAAGGCTACCATACTTTTTGCCCTCACAACGATGTTCCGAATTATACTCAACACAGGGGCACTGGATCATGTTGATGTGAGCGGAGTCCGGGTTACTATCGGAGGAGGGGAGAAAACCTCTCCGGCTATTATTCAGGAACTCGAGAAAAGGGGTCTTTTTCTCCAGATGGGGTATGGGCAAACGGAAAACTCGGCAATGATTTTGATGCCGAAAAATGCCATGAGGAAGAAAGAAGGGTCCTGCGGGCTGCCCAATTTTTTTACAGACGCATGGATTGAAGATCGAAACGGTGTTAAACTCCGGCCAGGCGAAATTGGAGAAATTGTGGCGATCGGTCCCAACGTCATGAGCGGCTACTGGGATATGCCGGAGGAAACGGCTGAAACGATTGTCGATGGAAAACTTCATACCGGTGATTTGGGCTACATGGATGAGGATGGTTTTTTTTATTTAGTCGACCGGGCCAAAGATATGTACCGAAGCGGTGGGGAGAATGTATATCCTGTGGAAATCGAAAAGGTTTTGGTGGATCATCCGAAAATCGAAAATGTGGCTATCATCGGAATACCCGATGAAAAGTGGGGGGAAACGGGGAAGGCCTTCATTGTTTGTCGCAAAGGGAAGACCATTACCCAAGAAGAGGTGTTTGGATTTCTTGAAGGTGAAATTGCGAGATTCAAATTCCCTGCCCAAATTGAACTTATGGATTCACTTCCTACAACCGCATGGGGAAAAATAAAGAAGTCGGCCCTTAGACAGTATCATCGAGACGGGGCCATGCCTGGGCAGTAATCGCTGGTGGAAAGGGCAATTAATACAACTGTCTATGCCAAGATGCCAGACAGAACATCGACTTATCTGGACTGGTTTCAGATGCTGACGGGAGCGGGACTTATCCTGTTTATGTGGAGTCACATGATTCTGGTGGCCGGCGTCAATCTGGGTGTGTACCCGCGTGCCCACAGATGACGACCCCAGAACTTTTTCGCCAATTGCCGATTTTCGCTGAGCAGCTTTCTTGAGGTTTTCCCTTTGATTCGACCAATCACCTGACTTACAGAATGATATGGTGGAATCGACACAAAGAGGTGCACATGGTCTTTGGAAACGTGGCCTTTGATAATCTCAATATCCATCGATTTACAGATTTCGCGTATCAGATCACGAAGCCGTGTTCCCACGTTTCCAAAAAGAACCGGCTTGCGGTACTTGGTTACCCATACAAAATGATATTTCAGATCGTAAACAGAATGTGATGGCTTGCGGTAGTTTTTCATAACACCGCAAGCCTACTAAAGTAGTCGCCTGAAGGCGAGGGATTTTCTCCCATTCCCCAAAAGAGACATTAATCACCAGAATCTTTTCCATGGGCGTTAAAGAGGGATATTACCGTGCTTTCGCCGGGGTTTTTGTTCCTCTGTCTTGTTCCAAAGCATCTGCAGCCCCCGGATCAGGTTAGGTCTTGTCTCGGACGGGAGGATAACGGCGTCAACCGCCTGAACAGACGCGGACCAGTAAGGCGTGCCAAACCTCCGGCGGTACTCTTCTGTTTTCATTTTTCTGAATCCTTCCTTATCGTCCGCCGATTCTATCTCTCTGGAATAAAGCACGTTCACTGCACCCTCAGCCCCCATCACCGCGATTTCTGCGAAAGGCCAGGAAAACACAAGATCGGCGCCCATCGTCTTTGACCCCATGGCAAAGAGGGCCCCGCCATAAGCTTTGCGAATGATGCAGTTAATTTTTGGTACAGTGGCTTCCCGATAGGCATAAAGCATCTTGGCGCCGTGTCTGATGATACCCTTATGTTCTTCGGCTGCTCCAGGCAAGTACCCTGGGACGTCCGTAAATGAAATAATGGGGATGTTAAAGCAATCACAGGTTCGATAAAATCTCGCTCCTTTGTCAGATGCATCACAATCCAGTGCTCCAGCCAGCACATTGGGACGATTGGCTACAATCCCGACAGGATAACCCCCTAATCGAGAGAAACCCGTAATCAGGTTTTTAGCGAAATCGGCCTTAATTTCAAAGAAGTCGCCATCATCGACGATCGTTTTGATGATGCTGTACATGTCGAACGCAAGTTTGGGATTTTCAGGAATTATTTCGGTTAAACTTTCATCACATCGATTGGGACTATCCTCAGTATTCATCGTTACAGGGGGCTTTTCCATACAACTTTGTGGCAGAAAGCTGAGTAGCTTTTTAATAGCCTTCAAACATTCTTCTTCATCTCCAGCAACAAAGTCACAGTTTCCTGCGGTTTTGCTTTGAACCTTGGCGCCTCCGAGATCCTGCATGCTGATATTTTCTCCATTTACCGCTTTGATAACCTGCGGGCCAGCAATAAACATCTGGCTGGTGCCATCTACCATAAATGTAAAGTCAGTAAGAGCCGGAGAGTAAACACCACCTCCAGCGCAATTTCCCATAATCGCAGAGAGTTGCGGGACCACGCCGGAGGTGTCAATATTCTCGGCAAATAGCATACTATAGGTTCCGCGCATTCCCTCTTGGATTCTTGCTCCACTCGAATCTATGAAACCAATAATAGGTGCCTTTGTTTTCCTCGCCAACTTCATGATATTGCAAACTTTTCTGGCATGGGCAACACCTACTGTGCCGCCAAAAACAGTAAAATCCTGGGCATAAAGATAGACAATCCTTCCGTTTACTCTTCCATAGCCGGTTATTACTCCGTCACCATAGGGTCTCCTCTCCTCCATGCCAAAGTCATAACACTCATGCTGAGCAAACAGACCGAGTTCAACAAAGCTGCCCTGGTCAAAGAACAGATCCACTCGCTCCCTTGCGGTCAATTTTCCCATTTTATGCTGCCGCTGAACAGCATCTTCTCCTCCTCCCTTCTTGGCCTGCTCCTCAATCTCTATTAATTCTTTCGGCTTTTCCCCTACAGACATCTCCAATTCCCTCCGCCCTCCGAGTGAATGCGACAGGCCAGCTTATGACTCCCATTCCTTTAAATCGACATTGGCGTTTCTTTCCAATTCTTCTCCAAGAATATTGATGGTATTTTTGTAGAAAGTGTCCTCCAGCACGTCTTTCCTGTATTCAAGCTGCAGATGTTGCCAAATAACGCCATCGAGGGGAAAAAGGTTGAACTCTGAACCAAACATATATTTGTGCCGCTGCCTGCGGTTAAGCTCATACCAGGTATGAGGGGCCACATGTTCCAGGTATTCCGGCCACAGCCCGGAAAGTTCCCGATATACATTGCCTTTGTGTCTGCACATTAAAACCGCATCTTCGTCCCTACCGTCGCTGGGGTGCAAAAGTATCATCTTCATTCTGGGGAAATCAGCCGCAACATCATCGAAATCAGGAATCAAATTCATAGTATACTTTAGTTTGGCGCCCATCCCACCGGGGGCGCCACTTCCCAACCCGGTAAAGCCGGAGTGAAATTGAACCGGGATTCCCATTTCCTGGCATGTATCCCAAAGGGGGTAGAATCGTTTATCGCTCATCATAAAGGCCTGACCCACCTGCTGGAACTTGAGCCCGACCAAATTCAGTTCCTTGACACACCTTATGGCCTCCTCCTGCGCTTTCCATCCCTTCCAAGGGTCCACCGAACCCCATCCTGTAATGACGACATCAGGGAATCGATCCCTCAAACTTGCAATATAATCGTTGGTATTAGGCTGGTAAATCTCATCGGGCCCATAGATGTCCTTGCTGGTCATTGCTGTTTCGGCGTCCCACCCCAGGGGCATGACTGCAACGCCAAGCGCTCTAAAGGCTTCCACCCATTCCTCGTCCGTAGGGGCTTCCTCAGTTATCTGCTCGGGGTTGGTTCCCGTCTTTTTGTAAAGATAGTTCTCCAGATGCACACGAAATTTCCCCAAACTCCTCCAATTTGTTTTGGTGTAAGGGTGGGCGTGAATGTCTATGATTCTGGGACGGCCCTTTCTTTGCTCCAAAATCATCTCTTTTATTTCCGGGTCCACCTTATGGAACGGTTTTCCCATCTTAATGGCTTTGTTCAGCCTTTCCTTTGTCTGCTCGTCCATTTCGAGTTGACCATACCGTCGTTTTTCTGCCATTTGTAACTTCTCCTTATTCTGTGGAAGCAGTATCAATGAATTCCATCTCGATCTCCGCCCACTTCACTGATTCTACGGCCATAGAATTTCTCAGCGGCTTTAAGGGCGTACAAAACCATAAACGATGTATTTCTCCCCTTGCGGTGAGCAAAGGACATCCTCAATCTTTACCTTTATTTTTTTCATAGTGATGAGCCATATTTTTTAACCTTTCAACATTCTTTAACAATCTTCTTCACGTTTTGTAAGGCGCCATTTGCACCATGCTTCCGGGGGGTGACTGTCCGGGGGGCAAAAAACACACGCCACCTTTACGCTTGGGTCAATGTTTTCCGCTAAAGTACAGTAGCACGCCAATCCCATGTCTTTACATGGAAATTCATTCCTTCCGGCTCTCATCCTGCCCTCCTGGGGCCGGCAGGCGCTAACCCATATATGGGCCTCATTTGGACCCTCGATAGAATATTGAAACGGCATTGACGGATCAAAGCTCATAAAACGCAATGCCCTCAATACCCCTTGTATCCCGCCACCTTCGATTCCCATTTCTTTTTTTATTCTCCTGGCCTCGATCAAGGCGTTTCTTTCCCACATCTTGAGATCGAGTTCGAGAGCCGCCTCTAAACCATATTTATCTTCCACCAATGTAAACCATAACCCATCCACTGTTAACCAGTTTTTAGAAAATAGTTTTATGACATCCAGCAACTCCTTCTTGCTCAAATGCTCTAATGACGTATGATCAATGTTCATGGCCTTGCCTCCAGGATCATTGGCCCTGCAATTTCCGCGGTGAATTCAGGGAACTTGATCTAAAAAAAATTAGAACGCATCATCCCTTCAAGAGGGTCTTTACTCCGATTCAATAAATCTATGCCAATATTCTTAAATTTCAACAAGGCGTCAGACCCAACACTTGTGCTGCATTAAGCCCCAGGATCTTTTCTTTGGTTTCATCGGCAAATGGCAAACTGCGTATGGCAGCAATGTTGCCTGCAATATTTGTAACTGCCGGCCAATCAGACCCAAAAATGACTTTATCTGCAAGTTTTTCCAGGTCCGGAAAGTAAAGTGGCAGTTTCTTTGGAGGCAGGCCGGTAATTTCCAAATAAATATGCGCATGCATTCGGGCAAGGGAAAAAGCCCGGTCGTACCAGAAGCCGCGCCCGCTATGGGCCATAATGAGCGTTAGCTCGGGAAAATCAACGGCCACATCATCCAGAACAAGAGGATCACTATATTTGATACGGGCACCGGGAAAAGTCGATGTCCCCGTGTGAAACATAACGGGTATTTTCATGTCCTGGGCTTTGGCGTAAAGCGGATAAAGACGGTGGTTATTGGGATAGAAATGCTGATATGATGGATACAGTTTGAGCCCCCGGTGTCCCATCTCTACACACCGCTCCAGCTCACTCGCCAAGTCGGCTACAATGTAGGGGTTGATGTTGGCAAATGGAATAAGGCGCGGGCTGTAAGAACAAAACTCCGCCACCCGTTCATTGGTGCTGACGCCTGTGACCAAGGGGTTTGTCTCGGCAAGGCAAACGGCGTAATCAATACCCTGGTCATCCAGATATTCCAGCATTGCCTGAGGCGTCTGCAGCACGCGCCGCAGCTCTTTTGCCGGATCTCCTTCCAAAATCGGGCGAAGCCACTCCAAAAACCATGGCGCATATTCCTTCGGCAGTGTAACGTGAATATGAAAATCAATAACAGGCATGTTGATCTCCCTAACGGTAATGGATTATTATGCATATCCGTCTCCGATCTTCGTGGTTTAACGCCTTATATGCATTGTGCGGCTCAAACACTGCGCTTATGAAAAGCAAAGTAGTTCATGGCGAATATTCTCTCTACGAGTTCTGCCTCGTCCACCAGATTCAAGAAAAACTTTAATGAAGCTTCTACATTTTCATGGTAAATATGGTAAGCATGATTCCATTTTCATGCTCGGGGGTGACAAGATATTCTCTTTGTCATGAGCGTTTATTGATGCATCGCTGCCAAAAAGCACCTTATCCCGGTAGTGCCTGATAAAATCAAGATAGGAACCGCGATTTTTCACAAATGAATCCAGAGAAGATAAATCCGTAAAACAATTTGGGTACTTTTCCAATATTGGAGATATTGCCCTTCGCGAATATCCAAAATGGGGGATATTGAAGTTTGTGTTGGGGTGTTCTTTGATCATTGTTTCTATAAATCGCCCGTATCTTCTCAAGTCCGCATGGATTGTAATACACATTTCTCGTGCGGATGCATTGTCAATAAGTAGTGATGTAATTCTCTCCGATTGTTTCAGTGACCGGCCGAATGCCTTTTGCATCCCGCCAATCTTTGTTCCTGTATCTTCTTCAGGAACATAAAGAAGCTTCAAACCCTTAAAGCCAATGGATTGATACTTTTCAATCTTTCGTTCAATATCGGTTTCTATAAACCTTGCGTCCAAGTAAGGTACGATCTCTAAATCCGTGTCCGTCGCCATCAGCGAAAACGGGTTTCTTTGGTGCAACAAGCTATCATAAGTAATGTTGCCATGGTAATCCTCCGGGACCATCGCAAGAATGGTTCTCATTTTAAACGGAAATTCCGCCATAAAAAATGCATCAAACCCCTTAATCCCGATTTTTTTGAGCCGGAAAAACATGTCCTGCAAATGCTCAGTCCGGCGCGTAAATGTAAAATGTATATGCGCGTCATAGAAATTCATATTCAAAACCGCTCCGATTTCTTTACGACAATTTTAAAAATCGTCCTATCGTTTAATGCTGTCAATCCCTTGATGCAGCCAGGCCCAGTACTCGCGGGGCCTTAATCCCCGGAATATTTCCTTTGGTGTCATCATGAAATGGCAGACTGCGAATGACATCAATGCTGCCCGCAATATTTGTAACTGCCGGCCAATCAGACCCAAAAATGATTTTATTTGCAAGCTTTTCCAGGTCCGGAAAGTAGAATGGCAATTCTTCTGGAGGCAGGCCGGTAATTTCCAAATAAATGCTCATGCATTCGGGCAAGAGAAAAGCCCAAATGTACAAGAACCCACGCACATCTTGGACATAATAGAGCGTTAGCCGCTGAAAATCAACAGCCACATCGTCCAGAAAAAGTGGTTATTGGGATAGGAATGCCGGTATGATGGATAATGGATACAGTTTGAGCCCTCGGTGCCCCATCTCTACACGCCGCTCCAGCTCATTCGCCAAATCAGCTACAACGTAGGGGATATAGTATTCCTCGGGTAAAGCAGCATGAAAATGTACACCTCTTCGTATTTTAAGGTTCTCCACAACCTTTCAACGAAGATGTTGTCCGGCGCTCTTCCTTTTGTGAGGAGGCAAAAAAGGCAACTTATTGCATAGCTTTAAGGATGACCGGAATTCACTGATTTTCAATAGAAAAATTAACCAAAAAAGCGCTTTCCACGGAATTATCTAATGGCGACCCTTCAGGTAAATAAGCCCTTTCATCTCCTAATCGGATGCGGCGGACTTTCATTTCTTTCTCGCTTTGATGATGGCCTTGAAGGTCTCCCAGAAGTTTTCGTCCTTGTCCCTCAGTGCGGTACCCCATCGTTTCTCAAAATAAGAGGAGGGTAACTTCTTTTGCCACGGATCCCACGGATTTTTGCCCTTTTTATGGGCCACCAGGATGTCATCCAGGAATTCGGCGATGTCGGCCATTTCTTCTTTCGGCAGATAGGAGTCGGCCCCTTCCTTGACCGATCTCATGAGGTTTCCCGGTGTGAAGGCGTAGGCCGTCAACATTACGGCAGGAATACCTTTGCTGTTGGCGATTTTCAAAAGCCCGAATCCGTCTACCCCCATGATATCCAGAATGGCCATATCAAACGGCTCGGTTTCCAACAGGTTCTTGGCCTCTTCAAAACTCGAAGCCTTGACCACCTGACACATTTCCAGAAGTTCTTCGAGGTTCTCCAGGATGTCTTCTTCGTCATCCACAATGAGAATTTTTTTTCCATCCAACAACACGTGCTCGGACATAACTATATACTCCTGTTTCAATCTTTGACGATTCAGTGCCTGAAATCACCTATCCCGGAATCTTAATTCGTTTCATGGCCTGGGCCATCAACAACTGATATCCGCTCTTTTTCCCCAGTAGGGGCACCTTCTTCCGTTGACTACGGATCATGCACAGCAGCGGCTGCCACGCCCACAGGCCATGTGATAGACACTTCTGTGGCGCCTCCACAGGCAAAAGAGACCAAAAGCCTGCCGAGGCCCAAATGTTCTTGCGCTTTCTATACTTTGACCCCTATCTTATAGCCATCGTGAATGGCTTCATACAGCTTGCGGAAACCCGCACAATCGCCAATGGAATATATCTCTGCTGCTGCGGTCGTTCGCAATTCTTCCGAGAGTCCTTGATCGGCTTCAAAAGCTTCGGCATTTACAATAGTGTCCGCGGGGATGGTGGCTTCTCTCCCTCCCAAGGTGGTCACAACGACGCCGTCATCGGTTATGCTGTCCAACTCCACATTAACCAGCGAATTCACCTTGAGATTGTCAAGCTCCCTTCTATGAGCCAGCAGGTTGAAGAGGTTAAGGTCAGAACCGATAGCTTTACCCTTTTCAAGGAGGGTCACCTCCTTGCCCTGTTTGGCTACAAACTCGGCGGTTTGGATGGCAATTTCATTGCTGCCCAGGAAGACCACCTTGTCTCCCAGTGTTGCCCGATCTTCCAACACGTCAAAAATATTGGTCACATTTTCCCTGTCAATGCCCGGTATTTTGAGGGCGGCCGGTTTTGCACCCGTGGCAAGAATGAGAACGTCCGGCTTCTCCTTTCTGATAAGATCGGAGGTGATCTCCTTTTTCAACTGCACATCAACCCCTGCCTTGGAAAGCTGTGTGGTGTAGTAGCGGATAATATCGTACCAATCATAAAGCAACGGTGTTTTGGCGCCCAGCCTCATCTGGCCTCCCAACTCATTGCCTTTCTCGTATAAGGACACGTCGTGCCCTCTTAGTGCCGCCACGCGCGCAGCCTCCATACCGGCCGGACCACCACCAACAACGAGAACCTTTTTCTTTTTTTCCGCCGGTCGTATTTCGTAGGTGGGGTCCCACTCCCTGCCCACCCTGGGGTTTACCATACAACCCATGGGGACATCAATAAAGACATACAAAAAACAGCCCTGATTATCCGCGGGACAGGTAATGATATCCTCGGGACGGCCTTCAATTATCTTTTTGGGGATGAATGGATCGGCGATTCCCGGACGACACATTTCCCAGTAATCAATGATCCCATCCCCGATGGCCTTGTCCGCCACTTCCGGCTTATTCAGACGATAAGCCATGCATATAGGCGCCTTGATCCCGGCCTTCTTCCAGTTTTCCGCCAGATATAGCCATTCTCCCGGGCGTTTCTCAGCGGTTATGGCAGCATTGGGGGATTCATGCCAGCCAACGGTCACACTGAAGAGGTCTATGCCTATCTCTTCACACATCTGGGCGATTTCAATATACTCTTCCTCAGTATTCCCCTCGTCTATCAGATCGGTGCCGTTCAACCTGAGAAGAAGCGGGTAATCCGGTCCCACGACCTCTTTGGTGCGTCTCAGGATCTCCAGAAGAAATCGCGCCCTGTTCTCAAGCGATCCTCCATACCTGTCCGTACGCTTGTTTGTCCACCTGCTCAGAAAGTTGGGAATCAGGTATCCGGCGATGCCGCATACTTCTACGCCATCAAAACCGGCCTCCTTAAACCGCCTGGCTGCCTGAGCATGCATTTCCACCTGCTCTTCTATTTCCTCAAGAGTCATCTCACGGCAAGGCGTATAACGCTTTATCGGACTCGACATGGCAGTGGGTCCCACAGGGTTCCCCGGCACTTTTTTCCCTCCGGCGATCGCCTCATTCACGCCGTATTCGTGGAGATGTCCGTATCTGCCCGTGTGCATGACCTGTCCGATGGTTATGACGTCATCCACTTTCATGGCCCTGGCCAGCCGCGTCAGCCCCGGCAGGTGCTCATCCTTATCCACACCCATGGAGCCGATATAGCCCTTGCCCAAGATATGCGGATAACCACCTGCACTGACGACCATGCCAAAACCTCCCTGCGATCGCTCTCTGAGATAGCCTATCTCTCGTTCAGTTACCTCGCCCGTCTTATAATCACAAAAGTTGTTCACCGTGGCGGCATATTTCATTCTGTTCTTCACCGTAAGGTTTCCGATCTTGCCCGGCTTGATCAAGTTCTCAAACATAATTTCTCCTCTCCTTATCCTTGGCACCAAAAACAGATCCTTGAAACATCTCCCCTGAAATTTTCATGGACAGATCATGACCCCATTTCCATGCGACTCCCAAGAGAAACGACTACCCATGCGTGGCCATACTTTCCTTTGCTGTCAGTGCGCCAACAGGGCATCTGGCAACACACTCCATACACGATCGACAGTCAGCGTCATTTCCATAAAAAGCAATTTGTGTTCGAATGCCTCGGCCGATAACGTGGAGGGCACCCTGAATCTCTGCACAAGTCTGAACGCAAATGTTACAAAGCACACAATGGTTTGGATCATAATCAAAAAACGGATTTGACTGATCTTTGGGCAAATCCTCTTCTGGCAGCCGTAGTCTGCGAACTCTTTTTCTATCAATGCGAATATAAGCCATTATTTTTTGCAATGCGCAGGGGCCGCTTCCGGGACACCCTCTGCAACTGGCATGATGGTTCGCGACGAGTATCTCAATACTGGTCCGTCGAAGCCTGTCAATCTCGGGATCTTTTGTCTTAACCACCATCCCCTGGTCCACCGGTGTCTGGCAGGACATGACCACTTCTCCATCAGCATTAACCATACATAGCCTACAGATTCCGGAGGGACTCAACTCGGGATGATAACAAAGATGGGGAATATAAATATCGTTATCCAGCGCTGCCCGCAAAATAGTCGTTTCCTTTTCAGCTACAATATCCAATCCATCTATTGTCAAAGTGACTTTGCTCATGGTTACCTCATTCTGTTAAGATTCAAGCATCCCGCACACGCCGGTTGGGCAACGCTTTTCATTGATGTGCGCCTCATATTCATCCCTGAAATAACGGATGGTCGTAATCACCGGGTTGGGAGCGGTTTTACCGAGAGCGCAAAGAGAGTGGGTTGATACTGCCTCACTGATCTCTAACAGCAGATCGATATCCTCCGGTCTACCTTGCCCCTTCGTGATATCATTCAGGATATCAAATAGTTGTTTCGTCCCAAGTCTGCAAGGGATACATTGTCCGCAAGATTCTCTCTGAGTAAAATCAAGGAAGTAACGAGCCAAATCCACCATGCAGGTTTCTTCGTCCATAACCACGAGACCTCCGGATCCCATCATCGAACCGGCTGCCTTGAGCGAGTCGAAGTCAACGGGCATATCGAGAAAACTCGCAGGAAGACAACCACCTGAAGGGCCCCCGGTTTGAACCGCTTTGAAGGCTTTCCCATCGGGAATGCCACCTCCAATATCAAAGATGATTTCCCGAAGTGTCATCCCCATGGGCACTTCTATGAGTCCATTATTTTCGACCTTTCCGGTAAGGGCGAATACAACTGTCCCCTTGCTCTTTTCCGTGCCGATGCGGACAAAGGATTCAGCCCCTTCATCGATGATAATGGGAATGGAGGCCAGCGTTTTGACATTATCGATAATGGTGGGTTTCCCCTCCATACCTGATTCGGCCGGAAAGGGAGGCCGCAAACGCGGCATACCGCGAAAACCCTCAACAGAAGCGATGAGTGCCGTCTCCTCACCACAGACAAAAGCCCCTGCTCCTTGAAAAAGCGCTATCTTAAAATCAAAGCCGCTTCCCAGGATATCTTTGCCGAGGAATCCCTTCTTCTTTGCCTGTGAGATCGCAATCCTTAACCGTTTCACAGCAAGAGGGTACTCAGCTCTCACATAAATATAGCCCTGCTGGGCCCCGATGGCATAAGCGGCAATCATCATTCCTTCCAGGACGGAATGTGGGGTTCCTTCCATAACAGATCGGTCTTGGAAGGCACCCGGATCACCTTCATCACCATTACATATCACATATTTTTTTGTGTCTTGAGCTTTATAGCAAACCTCCCATTTCCGACCGGTCGGGAAACCGGCGCCGCCCAGACCACGAAGACCCGAGCGTTTGATTTCATCAATGACTTCCTCCCTGCTCATCCCGAGGAGGACCTTCTTGATAGTTTGGTACCCACCCGCAGCGAGGTACTCTTCAATCTCTTCCGGGTCAATATGACCACAATTTCTTAGTAGTGTACGCTGCTGCTTACTGTAGAAGGGGATCTCCATATAGTGTGGCAGAGGTGTATCAGTGGCGGGATCTCGATAAAAGAGTCGCTCAACAGGTGTCTCTCCCGGTAATAACGATTTTGCGATCTCCGATACGTCATCGGGGGTCACTTTTGAATAAAAAATCCCCTCAGGCTCGATAACGACAAGAGGACCTCTTTGACAAAAGCCATGACAGCCGGTCTGCTTCACTTGAACGGTCTCTTCCAGACTCAGTCTTTCTATCTCCTCTTTTAAAGAAGATAGGACTTCCTCAGCCCCCCCTGATTGACAGCCGGTTCCCAGACAGACAAGGGCATTGCACTTGGCAGACATCTATTTTTAACTCCTCAATTTCCAACGTTTGATTTTATTCACTCAATTTGGGGAAAAGCGTTACGGCCCTTTCCCGAGTCATTTCACCGTGAATTTTATGATTGACCTTGACAACGGGCGCCAGGGCGCAACAGCCGATACAGGCAACACTCTCGAGGGTGTACTCCAAGTCGGGTGAAGTCTCTCCCTCCTTCAAACGGAGCGATTGACCAATATCCTCAAGGATCTGGGGGGCGCCTCGAATGTGGCAGGCAGTGCCTCGACAGACTGTGACCATTTTCCTTCCCAAAGGCATTAATCGAAATTGATTATAGAAGGATGCCACTGAATGAACTTCGCCTTCATTGATATGAAGAAAGTCTGCAATTAACTGCATTGTTTTCCCGGGCAGCCAGCCATGAATTCCTTGAGCCTCTTGCAGAATGGGAATCAGTTCGCTTCTCTTTCCTTCGTAAAAGACCAAAATATTCTTGAGTGCCGCTTCTCCAAATTCATCAGACATGACCGATTTCTCCTCAAATGAAATCTTCTGGTTTACACACGTCAGTAGTCAACGCAGTCTTACTCAAACTCAGATTAGCATCAACCAACCATTTGGTTGGATAAAAATAGCAGAAAAAAAAACCATCTGTCAAGAAAGAACCTTCATCTTTACCAAAAAACTGTGGACCAACTACGGGCATCAAAAATAAGCAAGAGAAAAAACTGAAAAAGGTCGTTTAACCTCAATTTTTACCCCATTTTAACTCTTCCGAACAGGTATGCTCCATGACGATTTTAGCCGATACTGACAAATGATATAACCATCAGTCTTTTGTGTCCCAAAAAATGCCCTGCAGGACTGAGTAACAGCAAAAACCTATCCCCGGTTTTCGCGTGAAACCTAAGAGGCTGTGAAGGCATTATCAATAGGTATAGCCGTGCCATTGACAAAAGATGATTGATCACTGGCAAGAAAAACCGCGACCGAGGCTACCTCTTCCACTTTACCGAGTCGAACTTGCATCTGCGCCGTAAGACTCGCGACATCGATGTTGGCTGCCGAATAGATTTTGGCGGTGCGTTCGATCATAGGGGTATCAATGAATGCAGGGCATAATGCGTTCACTCGAATGTTATTTGTTCTTAATTCCAGAGCCATGGTTTTTGTGAGGCCTATCACTCCGTGCTTCGTAGCGCAGTAGCCGGCAAGAAGCGGAGCCACAATAAGCCCTCCCACGGATGACAAATTTATGATGCTTCCACCACCTTGCTTTACCATCTGGAGTCCTGCTTGTTGTCCGACAAGAAACACGCCTTTAATATTAACCTGCATGAGGCTTTCCAGCTCTTGTTCGGTTGTCTCCAAGAACGGCTTTACGACTTCTATAGCCGCATTGTTAACCAAGACGTCCAATCTGCCGTACTTCTGAACAGCAAAATCCACCATATTCTTGGCATCGGCAGCTGAACTCGTATCTCCATGAACGAAGTCCGCTGTTCCATTATTTTTCGTGATCTCATCAGCCGTCTCTTGTCCGGTGTCGGCATTAATGTCGTTTACAATCAGAATTGCACCTTCTTCGGCAAACTTCCGAGCAATCCCCTTTCCAATTCCGACACCCGCCCCTGTAATCAGGGCGACTTTTTTTTTCAAGAGCATCCGCTTCTCCTTCTTCTTCTCTAAAAAGCTGTTGTTACCACTACCCCTTCCAACTCAATGGAACATCTTATCATCCGCATTTCAAAACACTCTTCCTCCCCCAATAAATTTCATCAGCAATTTTAATGAGGACCGAGAGCATCAAGTGTCAACATGCTCCCGGATCATATAAAGGACAGTGGCTTTTTTCTCCAAATCCTTTTTTAAGGCCTCCAGTGACTCTGAGGGCAGATGGCTGGCGCGGATATAAACATGACGTGATTGCGCCTCTCCCGAAGTTGAAGAGCTAAAAATGCTTACGATTCTCCCTCCATGTTCTCGTATGGTATCGGCCACGTTCTTTATGACGCCCGGACGATTTTCCAGCTCGAATCCAAAGAGGGTCTCCCCCTGGTAGATCCCTGAAAGAGCAACCAATGCTTTGAAAATATCACTCTCGGTGATGATTCCTACAATCTTCTCCATGGAATCCACCACGGGCATACCGGAAATGTGGTATCTGAGCATAAGCGCTGCGGCCGCCATTATGCTTTGCTCAGGTTCAATGGTAATTACATCCCGGGACATCATCACTTTGACATTGATCTGGGCCAGGTAGTCATAAAGTTCCGGCAGTAATTTTCTTTCTTGCTGGTCAAAGCTAACAACCTGGGATGGAGCTGCCGAACGTATATCTCTGTCTGTAACAATACCAACCAGTTCACCATTACGCAGAACGGGGAATCTGCAGATTTTGTTTTTCTTCATTAACTCCGCCGCCTTTATTATTGAAGTATCTTCATCTGCGGAAATCACATTTGCCGACATATATTCCCTTACTAACATCCCTACATCCTCCCTGGTGCCATTAACTTAACCAATGGGCTTGTAAACGAAGTAGCAGTCCCCGGATTTACCAATTTTCCTCGGAAGTTTCCTATTAAGGTATGATATCGCATACGGCTCCTTTGGACCGTAGAAAAGGCAGTGAGATCATGCGCTTCATCTCCGCGAAAGCCTGTGCATAGTTGACCCCACTATGGACCGTCTACGATCTCAACAAATCAATCATCAAGAAAGAGGTTCATGTCTCCGAAGGAATTACGTTTTCTGCCAATTGCACCATCGTACCATCGGGGTCATAAAAAAGAAACGACCTAAGCGGACCTGCAGACCAGACATAATCCGTTTGCGTCTCATAGCCCGCTGCTTTAATTTTTTCGAACCATTCGTCGATATTATCCACGCAAAATGCAAGCTCCGAGAGACCCACGTATCCGTACTGCAGTTGTTCCTTTGGTACTTTCTGTACCTTCGGCACGATCGGTTGCTCCAGTTCGATCATCGTCCCGTCTTCCGAAGCGAGGATGACCATTCGGGATTTAGCGCCTTTCAGATGAAAAATATCATCCAATACGTGTTGTTCAAAAGTATCCCCTTCAGGAATTATCTCATCAATGAAAATATCAAATCCCAGCACATCTTTGTATAACTTAAGAGATTCTTCCATATCACTGACGTTTACGCATACATGATGAATTTTCATAAGTATTTATTCCTTTTTATTATGATATAGTATTCATTATGCAACCCAATTTCTTTCCTTGACAATGGAGAGAGGTTCAGTTTTATGGAGTTAAGATGTCACATCATTCTTACTATGTAACGTATTTCGCCATAACACGCGGCTCTGTAGTAACCTATGGCTTCAGAATCAGCTTTCCGACCGTCTTCTGGCTTTGGAGCAGCTTGTGGGCCTGGGCCACCTCCGTGAGTGGAAACCGGTCATGTATAACGGGCGCCACCTTCTTCTCTACAAGATATCCAATCAGGGTCCGAATCGAGTCTGCCATGAGATCGGGAAAATGCACTCCGATGCTGGCGAACAAATGGAAGGAGCGTACTCCCACGCCTAAATGTGCCATGAGTGGCTCCAGCAAATTTTCCGGCGGTGGGCCTCCCGCCATCCCGTACATAATCACCTGACCCAAAGGAGCGAGCATCTCGAAGTTGTTTGGAAAAGACGGCCCCGCCACCGAATCTAAAATCAACTCGACTCCCTTTCCGTGGGTGAGCTTCCTGACTTCCTCGACAACATTTTGTGTCTTGTAGTTGATTATGTGATCGATACCCAACTCTTTGGCTCTCGCGGCTTTCTCATCGCTGCTCGTAAGGCCGATGACTTTGAGACCAGCCAGTTTTGCGAGTTGAATGATGGCGATTCCCACTCCTCCAACCGCGGCGTAAGAAAGAACGGACTGCCCCTTTTCAGCCTTCGCCACGGTATGCAGCATGTGGTACGCCGCGAGGTAGTTGATGGGAAATGCTGCTGCGGTGTCACTGTCCAAAGCGTCGGGAATCGGGATAAGCGCAGAGGCGTCCGCAACGACGTACTCCGAGTAGCAACCGACGTACTCCGAGTAGCAACCATCACCTATGAAGGCAACCCGTTGCCCGACCTTTACGTGCGTGACCGCATTTCCGACCGCCTCCACCACGCCGCTTGCCTCGAGCCCGAGAACAGCGGGTAGGGTCGGCATTAGCGGGTAGAGCCCTTCCCTGATCAAAACGTCGGCAAAATTGATAGAGATCGCCTCCGTGCGCACGAGTACCTGTTCCGCCCCGGGGGTTGGAATCTCGAGCTCTACGCAAGCCAGGACCTCAGGGCCTCCAGTTTCTGAAATCTGTATAGCCTTCATGCATTCCTCCTCTCCGTCTTTGAAACGCCGTTCAGTCACGCTCGCCTCATCGGCGCAGTGCCTGCACATCTATCTAAAGATGCACCCCAATGATCGACAATGGACATCCCAAATCGATCCGCCAAAACTAAATGTTTTTTAGGCAAATCCCATGCCAACGCAATCATTGAGGCGGAAGGAAAGAACACATAATGCGCCATAACCTATAGAATTATTAGGGTAATCATTAGTGATGAGAAGAGAAGGATGTGTATTGTAAAGATACTGTCTGACCGGATAGGGTGATCGGAGTTTAGCGAAAGTGATCTCAAGAGTGGCATCGCAATGTTGCGATAGCTACGCATAACTAATTAAAATTCAATAGGTTATGCAATGTTGCATATCGACCATACTCTCGCATTGTTGCAATATTTTTTAATGAACCAGGCGCTGGCTGGTGAGATTTAGCAGAGTGATGCAAAGGAGGGATGAAAAACCGATTTTGCCATCCTGGAAACTTTTTATCGAGATGAGCCCGATGCCGATATCATCCGCAGATATTGCTCAAACATCATGGCCTCTGTTTTGGAAAACCCTCGCAGAAGCTGATTATATGCCTTGCCGAGGCGCGGCACGATACAGGGGTAAATCTCAAGACCTTTATCGGTAAGCTCAAGTCTCAGGGAACGCCGGTCCTTACTGTCGCGGACGCGCCGGATAAACCCCTTTTTTTCAATCCTGCCCAAAAGCCTGGTCATTGCTCCCGGGTTATAGTCGAGCAGACGGCAAAATCCGGTATGTGTCGTATGCGGAAAGTTGGCAAGATGAACGATGACAACAAACTGGGCGTGAGTGAGGCCCAGAGGTATCATCTCCTTATGGATGACTTCTCTCATCTTCAGGTATGCACGGGCAATCAGATAACCAACCGGGCTGGGAATAGCAATGGATTCTGTTTTCTGAGTCTGTTCCATCTCGTAAGGGCTTTTGAGTGCTTTCAGTTCCCTGATAAGCGGCGATATGTTAACAAAGTCATCGTAACCTAACATTTCCTTGAATCGTTCAAAGACCGTAACGGGAACCACTTCCAGTTCCAGGCCGCCCTTTCCCGCGAGGATTTTCTTATTCTTTAAAATCTTTTTTAAATCCCTGTCGCTCTTTATGTAAATAACTTCGAAGGGGATGTCTGTTCCGGTGGCGATGCTTTTTTCTATGAAAAAGAGAGGATCGCTATCACGTGCAATCACCAGCCAACCTTTCTGAATAGCGCCGGTGAAATAAAAAATATCTGCATTCTGCATTATAATAGCAAAATTAATATCTTGTTCCGCCATCATGACCTTGAAAGAGTTGGATCTTCTGTCAAGTTCCTCTTTCCTGGCCAAATCGAAGTCATCATTTTGCTGCGACATACTGAGACAACCTTTTCCTGTTTTGATTCTTCATTATTTTCTCTTTGCCGAAGGGACAAAGCGGATAACGGTAGACCTTGCAATTACGGCGTGTCCCCTCAAAAATGCCCTAAACCTGATCGACCGCTTTAAGTTTATCCGCGATGGCCTTTTCCAGAGCCTTTTTATCAACCTTCTGACCGGCGGCAATCATGGGCAGGGCGTCTATGATCTCAAGCCGCTCCGGCAACTTGTAGGGGGCAACTTCCTTTTCTTTCAAAAAGGAAATCATCTTATCAAAGGTGAAATCCTGTCCCGCTTCCGGAACCACATAGGCGCACACCTTCTCTGCCATCACCGGGTCCGGCATCTTGACAACCGCAACTTGTGCGACATAAGGATGGGTAATAAGAAGATTCTCTATTTCTACCGGATAAATGTTCTGACCTCCCCGGATGATCATTTCCTTCTTGCGGCCCACAAGGCGCACATTGCCATTCTCAACAAAGGTGCCCAGATCCCCCGTCCTATACCATCCATCCTTGGTAAAAATGGCGGCATTGAGTTCGGGATCTTTGTAATAGCCGGAAGAAAGCTCCGCACCTCTTACCGATATTTCGCCGATCTTGACTTCGAGCCCCGACCTGCCGTTATCATCAAGCAATTTAACCTCGTTTCCGTTACAAGGCTTGCCTATTGTATACAGCCGCACCCATTCAGAATCGCGGATCGAGTGGTAGCACATGCCACCGGCATCCATGGCGCCGTAAACTCCAACGATAGGGCAACCGAACACCTCCTGTGCTTCCTTTCCCACATCAGGGGGTAATGCGGCGCCGGTGGTATGAATTAAACGTAAGGAGTCAAGCTTATAATTGCCGCACGACGGATCACGCAGTATCATGATCAGCATTGCCGGCACCAGGCTAATAATGGTAGGCCTTTCCCTGGCCATTATCTCAAAGGCATTTTGAGCTGTGAAATGTTCCAGCCATACTGTCTTGGCATGCACCATGGGAGCGCTTACATAAACGGCAACATTGGGCCCCCCCGCGGCCGGGGAAAGAGCCGCCAGGATGTCCTTTTCCGTAATCTCCCACTTTTCCACATAATTTTTCCCCTCATGCATGTTTCTACATATCGGCCATTCAACGAACTTGGGAAAACCTGTCGTGCCGGTGGTGGACGCAACAAAAGAAAACTCCCGGGGTTTGGTTTTTTTCTCGTCAAGGTAATTCGGAGGGTAGTTCTGTTCTATCGGCCTTTCAACCATCTGCTTTATGGATATTGTCCCTTCCGGCGCCTCGTTGCCGACCACAAACACGCGCTTCAGTTTCGGGATGCGGGGACGCATTTCCCGGATCATCCTGGTATAGTCGAACTCTCTGAACTTCCAGGGAATTACCACCCCCACTGCTTCAAGAAGGTTGAGAGTATTGTCCATTTCCTTTTGCCGCCAGGTTCTTAAAACAGGCGAGAAAAGGAGACCTGCCCGCTCACAGGCAATTCTCAGCAAACAGAGCTCCACGCTGTTGGGCAACTGGATCACCACCATGTCGTCCTTCTGAAAACCCAATTCCAGAAAACCCAGAGCCAGCCGGTCTATCCACTTGTTGGCCTCTGACCAGGTAAGTCTCGTATGAGCGTCCGCGATTGCTTCATCGTTGGGATAGGCTTTTGCGTTTTGTTCCCAGACATCGGAAAGGGTTCTACTTTCCCAATATCCTTTCTCCTCATACTCCTTATACATTTCCTCCGTGTAGCGCGTAGGTTTTGCCATGTACCTCCTTCTCCTTACAGTCTTATCAATAAAAAAGTCAGGGGCGCCTCTTCGCTACGAAAACGTCACTAAGAGATGCAAGCCGGGCAAAACCTTTAGCGAACAGCCATACCAAGATTTTGCGCGAGCGAAGTCAGAGTCCGTCTCGTCAGGATTCCAATCATTTTACGGCGATATGAGGGTGTTGCGCCGAAGGCATTCGCTACCGGATGGGCGGCACGAGATGTTTCCTGGGCAGCCTTGTTTATTAACTCTGCCGTAACAGACTTTCCTTTCAATAAATCGGCAGCTTCGGGAACTTGAACGGGAGCCGACGATACGGCGGTAATGGCAACTGAACAATCGCGGCAGAGGCCGTCTGCTGTCGCTGCCAGCCGCACGGCCACACCCGCCAGGGGAAAGTCAATGGCGCCGCGTACCCGGTACTTCAGGTAGGCACTGCTTTCTTTGCCGGCCGGAGGGGGAACAATTACCGCCTCCAAAATCTCGCCCGGCCTGATCAGCAGAGGCTTCCTGCCGTCCCCGCTATAGAATTCACTGAGCCGCAGGCTTCTTTCGCCGGCACTGCTTGCCAGTTTCAACCGGGCATCAAGGGCCAGCAGGACAGGCGCCATGTCTCCGGAGAAAACAGCGTAACATTTATTCCCTTTGGGAACCACATGGCAGACCTCTCCGCCCATTTTCAGGCAGACAGCCCGGGTTTGACGCCAGGATTCCGACTGATTGTAATACGTGCAGCGCGTATCCAGGCAAATATTGCCTCCGAGAGTACCCATGTGCTGGAGTTGTGTCGTTCCCACGGCAGCCGCAGCCTCAATCAGGGCCGGGTAATGGGCGATCGCAAGGGGATCGTATCGCAGCGCATTCAGGCTGGTCATGGCGCCGATCCGGAGGCCTTCGCTCTCATCGAAACGTATGTCTTTCAATGACGGGATTTTTCCCAGGCTGACCAGCAGGGTCGGTTGTTTATTTCGCAATTTGCACGCCGGCAGCAAATCGGTTCCCCCAGCCAGCAGCTCGGCCTTTTCCTGCTGTTCGCTCATCAGGACGCAAACCTCGCTTAGCGTTGGGGGTGCGGCATAATCCATTTTTGGTAATCGCATCATGGTTTTTCCCTCCTTTTTTTCTCATCCAGGGCCTTTAGAATCTTTTCCGGGGTAATGGGAAGTTCCGTAATGCGCACGCCTACAGCGTTATAAATGGCGTTGCAGATGGCGGGTACTGTGGTGATGAGCAGACCCTCGCCGATCTCCTTGGCTCCATAGGGTCCGATTGGATCGGGGGTACCTACCTCCAGCAGTGTTGTCGGCGGGCATTCCATGGCCGTAGGTATCTTGAAGTCAAGCAGGGATGGATTCATGAGTTGACCATTCGATCCGAAAAGAAGTTGCTCCAGCAAGGCATGACCGATGCCCATCGCTACGGATCCATCCGCCTGTCCTTGCACACTTAGAGGGTTGATGACCTGGCCGCAGTCATCGCCAATGGTTATGCTGATTACCTTCACCTGGCCGGTCTCGGTATCTACCTCCACCTCGGCAATCTGTGTGGCAAAACTGTAAGAGCCGGAGACGTTTCCCCATTTTGTCTTTTTGTCCGGGAACTGGGTGTTGGTGGGGGCCCATTGTCCCTGGCCGATAATTAAACGCCCGTGCCCCATTCCCTCGGTGGCCTTTGCCAATTTCCCGAAGGGGATGGAACGGGAGGGATCGTCTCTGACAAAGACCAACTTGTCCCGAAAGACGATGTCCTCCGCATTGGACTTCAGCAGGGTCGCCGCAATTCCCGCCATCATTTGCTTTACCTCGCGTGCAGCCAGTAAAGTGGCGTTGCCCCCATAAAAGGTTACGCGACTGGAGAAAGTGCCATTATCAATAGGCGTGGTCTCCGTGTCAGCGGCGATAACCGAGATGTCGGAAAGTGGAATCCCCAGTTCCTCAGCTACGAACTGGGCCATTACCGAGTTCGATCCCTGGCCGATGTCAGCGCTGCCGGTTATAACCGTCACGCCCCCATCCTCATGGACGTGGATATTGGTACCGGAAGCCGTATGGCCGGATATCCGGGCGCCGCAAACAAAGCCGCCGCAAGCGATACCGATGCCCCGGTTCGTTCCTTTCTGCCGCCGCTTTTCCTTCCAGCCGACATTGCGGGTGCTTTCCTCGATGGAACGGGAAAGCTCGCAACTTACGAAATGCAATCCGCTGACCGTGGTATCTCCCTTTTGCGAGGCATTTCTCAATCGCAAGTCCGCGGGATCCATGCCGATGTCCTCCGCAATCATGTCCAGTTGAGATTCAACGGCAAAACGGGGCTGATTGGCGCCGTGCCCGCGCATGGCGCCGGTCACCATCTTGTTGGTGTAAATCTGGTAGCCGTCATATTTAAAATTCGGGATACGGTAGGGTATCATGCAGGTCAGTCCGGAGTTGTACATCATCAGGATGCTGGTGCTGGAATAGGCGCCGCTGTCTGCCAGAATCTTAAGATACTGGGCCATGATGGCGCCATCCTTCTTCACGCCGGTTTTGGTGAAAATACTCATGGGGGCGCGCCGGCGGACATTGATTTCCTCTTCACGAGTGGCAATTATCTTGAGGGGTCTGCCTGTTTTCATGGCCAAAAGAGTTGCAGCCACCTGCATGGGGTAGGTGTCCGCCTTGCCGCCGAAACCGCCCCCCACATGCGCCTTGATTACCCTGAGCTTGCTTGCCGGAATATCCAGCGCCCGGATTATATCGCGTCTTACCTGAAAGGGCGCCTGGGTTGAGGTCCAGAGTGTAAGCTTCCCAGCGACATCACAGTCCGCCAACACGCCCCTTGGTTCCAGGGTGGCGTGGCTTACCGTCTGGCTGAAGAAGTTATCTTCCCGTATGTGGTCGCACTCCCGGAAACCGGCTTCGACATCGCCGAAATCATAATGAGTGTCCGCTACGATGTTCCTCTCATATTCGTCATGGATAACCGGAGCCCCTTCCTTCATGGCCTCTTCAGGATCGAAGACGGCCGGCAGTATCTCATAATCTACAGAGATGAGACCGAGCGCTTCCATCGCCGTTTCCTCGTCCACCGCGGCTACGGCGGCCACGGGGTCTCCCACGAAACGGGCTTTTACGGTCAGGCCGGTTTCGTCCATACGGCTCACAAAAACGCCGTATTTTTTGCCTGGAACATCCTTCCCGGTTACGACGGCCTTGACACCCTTCAGGGCCAGGGCCCGAGAAGCATCGACATTACGGACCCGTGCATGGGGGTAGGGACTTCCCAGCAGCTTGCCGATCAGCATGCGGGGCAGCACCAGGTCTGTGGTAAACTTGGCCTCGCCAGTCGCCTTGGCCAGACCGTCAATCTGGGGTTGCTTTCTGCCTATGTAAGCATAGCTTTCAGAATTCATTTTTTATCTCCTTGAGGTCATCACCGGAAATAAATCCCTGTAATGATGTCCGTGAGGCTATCTGGGTTTCGCCAGAGATCCCACCGCCTCAATGATCTTTTGATAACCTGTGCACCGGCAAAGATTGCCGGCCAGCGCCTCCCTGATTTCCTGTCCGGAAGGATTGCTGTTCTTTTCCAGCAAAGCCTTGGCGGACATGACTGATCCCGGCGTACAGAACCCGCATTGAATCGCCCCATGATCAACAAAGGCCTTTTGGACGGGATCCGGTTGACCATTTTTTACCAGGCCCTCAACGGTGGTGACGGTTTTGCCCTGAACTTCCAGTGCCAGGGTCAGGCAGGAAAGAACAGGAGCGCCATCCACCAGGACAGTACAGGCCCCGCAAGCTCCCAAGCCACATCCCTCCTTGGCGCCCGTAAAGCCGAGCTCTTCACGTAAAACCTCCAGAAGCGTTCTGTGAGGTTCGATTTCGACATCCAGACATTCGTCATTGACGGTTAATTCCAGTCTCCTTTTCACTGTCCGCTCCTCCTTCGACATCTGTTGAAGACACAAGTTATCCTAACAGATCCTTTTAAAAGCACCATTGCCATTTACGGCTAAAAATCTCTTGGATGCAATCGTACTTGCCTAGGCAAGTATTGTCAAGTTTTTTTCTGATTTGAAAGCAGGGCAATCGCGCGAAATAGTACTGAACGAAATGCTTTCGAAATGAATACCACTATTATTTTATTTGGGCGGCCACTCTATTTCAGTCACGGGCGGTGCCACGGCTTTGATGGGTGGCGTATCTGGAATGACCGGTAAAACGAGGTGAGATGGATGCACCGAATCGTGGTGGACAGCGTTCTTCCAGGGGAAAGGAAGTTGCTCAGCACTGTATAGTGTGTGTAGAAACATTCTATGGTGATTGGGTTCCTCACTTTGAATCCGGACCAAAACCTTATGCCCCGCCCTAAAGGTATGGAATATGGGCTTCATTTCAATCCGGAACGCATAGACTTTGTCGGGCTCCAATAAGGACGGATTTTGGAAGGGGTGGTATGGTTGTCCGGGTCGAGACTTGCTCTCATCGACTTCCCGAAAGGAAGCCTTGAGATTGCCTTGGGTGATAAATTCGACCGCACCATCGGGTGCGATATCCAGGAGACTTACAAACCAGACTGTATCCAGACTTGTCGACGAGCCATGGAGAACCATGCTGAGAGGACCCCACACCCGAAGATCATCGCTGAGGGCGGGGGTGGCATAGGCGACCGCCGGTGGTGTCTCGGTATCCACCTGCTTTAAATCCGGAGCCGTATAAGTGTCGGGGGCTTCATTGCCGGACGGGGCTTCACGACTGATAATGCCGCCCGGCGGCATGGTTGAAGCCCCTTCGGGGCTTGAGCGTAAATAGAATTTCTTCCATTCCGTCCTTGCCAGCGGATATTCGTTTTCGTAACGCCATTCATGGGTGCCGGAATCGAAGACCGTTACCTGTGGCTCGTCCATAATGCCCGTCTCAATACCTTTGAGCCAGTGGTCGAACCATTTGAGAATGTATTCTTTCAACGGCTTGCTGCCGATGAAGAGCACGTGGGCAAAAAAGACCTGGGGCGGTAACACAAGGAGCTTCTTGGTTGCCTTGATTTCCGGATAAGAATGGAGTTGACCGCGACCGTGGATGAAAGTCCGCGGTGCGATACTCAACATAGGGGTGTCAATCTTGTCAAGTTTTGGCCATGCAGAACGATCCCAGTAGTATGGACCATCACACGGGTGCGCGGCGATATCGGTAAAGAAATCGGCCGGACGAAGCTTTCCCTCAACGGGCCCGGGCCAGAGAAGCTGGGGGAGCAGGTCGACCCCCCACATACCGATGAACGAATCAAAACAAAGTCCTCCCGGATATACGAGGTCTCGGTAAATATCTGTCAAGGCGTCGTAGGGAACGATACACTTAAGATGAGGCGGTTGTTGGGCCGCCACAGCGTATTGGGTCACGGCAAAGTAGGAGTCGCCCATCATTCCCACATTCCCGTCACACCACGGCTGTTTCGCAATCCATTCCACCAAATCATGTCCATCCTGCCCTTCTTTGCTGTCAAAAAAGTTATACTGTCCTTGTGATAAGCCGCAACCCCTGATTTGGGCGATGACGTGGACATATCCTTTGGTCACAAAAAACATCGAGTCGCCCGCTTCAATGGAATGCGTTAAATAAGGCGGCCATTGTTGAATGTCTTTCAGATACGGGGACATGGATAGTATCGCCGGGTAGCGCCCCTCTTTTTCCGGGCGGTAGACATCAACCGCGAGATTAATGTAATCCCTCATTGTCACATACACATTCGCATCAAGCTTAACCCCGGGAGGAAGCGGTGGTCTCGGAAAAGGGCGGAACGGACTTTCAGCAGATTTTGAAGCGACCCCCTGAATTTGATTTGGCATAGTCATTTTTTAACCTCCTTTTTTATAACGATTGTATCGACTTCGTCCAAATTTTGCCGCCACCCACAGGAATTATTTCATCAATGAAAATATCAAAACAACACGGATGTAACCTATGGCTTCAGAATCAGCTTTCCGACCGTCTTCCGGCTTTGGAGCAGCTTGTGGGCTTGGGGCACCTCCGTGAGTGGAAACCGGTCATGTGTAACGGGCGCCACCTTCTTCTCTACAAGATATTTAATCAGGGTCCGAATCGAGTCTGCCATGAGATCGGGAAAATGCGCTCCGATGGTAGCGAACAAATGGAAGGAGCGTACTCCCACGCCTAAATGTGCCATTAGTGGCTCTAGCAAATTTTCCGGCGGTGGGCCTCCCGCCTCCCATACATAATCACCTGTCCCAAAGGAGCGAGCATCTCAAAGTTGTTTGGAAAAGACGGCCCCGCCACCGAATCTAAATCATGAAGTTGGGTTAAGCAAAATTTAAATTCGCATTACTTTTCCGCAATGTTCAACTGCCTATCAGCCCGTAACGTATCAAGATATTCCCAGAGTTCGGCGATATGACCATCGCGAGCTCTTGCCACCAGTACATATTCATTTTCGTATTTGTTTCCCCACGCTGTCTCGGCAATGACGCGATAACGGGCGGCCGCGAACTCTTGGTCACCGAAAAAATTATGGAATTGATATTTGAATCGGAGGGGATTATATAGCTTACTGAAAATCATTGAAAGACCCGCCGCACACGCATCTATGCCTTTGAAACCGTCGTCTTTAACCTCTGATGTTCCTTTCCCTGTGTTGATTATTCCGAAGTCGGCAAAAAAGGTCCATTGAACGTCCTCGTGCAGAAATTCGGAGAGCTCTTCACGAGACGGTGAGGTGGGGGCGTTTCCAAGGAAAAGAAGCAATCCTTTAAGTAAATCTTTGGGTTGTGTCATGACAGCCTCCTTTTGAATCCCTTTTTTCCGTGCATTTTTTTGTCTTGACAATGGGAGAGGTTCAGCCTTATGGCTCTGTAGTAATCTATGGCTTCAGAATCAGCTTCCCGACCGTCTTCTGGCTCTGGAGCAGCCTGTGGGCCTGGGCCACCTCCGTGAGTGGAAACCGGTCCTGTATAACGGGCGCCACCTTCTTCTCTACAAGATATCCAATCAGGGTCCGAATCGAGTCTGCCATGAGATCGGGAAAATGCGCTCCGATGGTAGCGAACAAATGGAAGGAGCGTACTCCCACGCCTAAATGTGCCATTAGTGACTCCAGCAAATTTTCCGGCGGTGGGCTTCCCGCCATCCCGTACAAAATCACCTGTCCCAGAGGAGCAAGCATCTCGAAGTTGTTTGAAAAAGACGGCCCCGCCACCGAATCTAAAATCAACTCGACTCCCTTTCCGTGGGTGAACTTTCTGACTTCCTCGACAACATTTTGTGTCTTGTAGTTGATTATGTGGTCGATTCCCAGCTCTTTGGCTCTCGCGGCCTTCTCATCGCTGCTCGTAAGGCCGATGACTTTGAGACCCGCCAGTTTTGCGAACTGAATGATGGCGATTCCCACTCCTCCAACCGCGGCGTAAGAAAGAACGGACTGCCACCTTCGCCACGGTATGCAGCATGTGGTACGCCGCGAGGTAGTTGATGGGAAATGCTGCTGCGGTATCACTGTCCTCAGTGTCAGGAATCGGAATAAGCGCAGAGGCGTCCGCAACGACGTACTCCGAGTAGCAACCATTACCGATGAAGGCAACCCGTTGCCCGACCTTTACGTGCGTGACCGCATTTCCGACCACCTCCACCACGCCGCTTGCCTCGAGCCCGAGAACAGCGGGTAGGGTCGGCATTAGCGGATAGAGCCCTTTCCTGATCAAAACGTCGGCAAAATTGATAGAGATCGCTTCTGTGCGCACGAGTACCTGTTCCGCCCCGGGGTTGGAATCTCGATCTCTACGCAAGCCAGGACCTCAGGGCCTCCAGTTTCTGAAATCTGTATAGCCTTCATGCATTCCTCCTCTCCGTCTTTGAAACGCCGTTCAGTCACGCCCGCCTCATCGGCGCAGTGCCTGCACATCTATCTAAAGATGCACCCCAATGATCGACAATGGACATCCCAAATCGATCCGCCAAAACTAAATGTTTTTTAGGCAAATCCCATGCCAACGCAATCATTGAGGCGGAAGGAAAGAACACATAATGCACCATAACCTATAGAATTATTAGGGTAATCATTAGTGATGAGAAGAGAAGGATGTGTATTGTAAAGATACTGTCTGACCGGATAGGGTGATCGGAGTTTAGCGAAAGTGATCTCAAGAGTGGCATCGCAATGTTGCGATAGCTACGCATAACTAATTAAAATTAAATAGGTTATGCAATGTTGCATATCGACCATACTCTCGCATTGTTGCAATATGTTTGTGGCCTGATTTGGAGATGGTTCATTTTTCGATTGGACACAAAGAAATTCGTATCGCCTGCTTCATCGGAAAAGGGCGGAACGGACTTTCAGCAGATTTTGAAGCTACCCCCTGGAATTTGATTTGGCATAGTCATTTTTTTAACCTCTTTCTCTATAACGGTTGTATCGACTTCATCCGATTTTGCCGCCGCTCCTTGGATGACCCTGGATGGCCACCTGAAAATCCCCCACTTGTGGCCGGGTCAAAATCCCCCGGCGACAGGACGGTTTCAGTTTACAAATCTTCTTTAGAAAGGTCCATATTCTTTCAGCAATTCCCGGTTGCTGTTGAAAGGCCCAATATCAGTGTAACTTGAAATTCGCTTTTCGTAAAGCCTTGGCATTGAAAGTTCTTGAAAAAGCGCATTATGGAGTTCTTTTTCAAAAAAAAGCGTCAAAACTGCAAATAAATTTCAGGAAAACCTGGACATTTGGCGAACGATGGTTCATGATTCACTCCCATAAATGTCATGAAACATCAAAGCCAACAGAAAAAGGGAAGGTTAGCTTCTCGAAAGTATCTTAGTGCTGATCCACTGTTCGAGGGTCTGCATAAAGATTTTTTGGGAGTATCGGACTACCGTGAGGGTAATCCGGAAATATCAATGGCAGACGCCTTGATGTCTGGCTTTGCCGTTTTCTCTCTCAAAGATCCGTCCCTGCTTGCTTTTGACAAACGAAGACAAGCCGCTGAGAATTTAGAAAGCATTTATCATGTAGAAAGTATACCTTGTGACTCGCAGATGCGAACGATTCTGGATGAAGTAGACCCTGTGGAAATTCGACCTGCGTATAAGAATATTTTTAGTAAATTGCAAAGAGGCAAAGCTCTGGAGCGCCTGGCTTTCTTCCAGGGATGCTATCTGTTATCTTTGGACGGAACAGGCTACTTTTCCTCGAAGAAAATTTTCTCTGATAATTGTCTGCAAAAAGTAAACAAAAAGACCGGCGAAATCACCTATTACCAACAGATGCTGGGGGCGGCAATTGTTCATCCCGATCTCAAAGAGGTCATTCCGTTAGCCCCGGAGTTCATAATCAAACAAGACGGCCAAAGCAAGAACGATTGTGAGCGTAATGCCGCAAAACGTTTCTTCGACAGTCTTAGAAAGGACCATCCACACCTGCCCGTTATCATTACCGAAGATGCCCTAAGTTCGAATGCGCCACACATAAGGGAGGCGGAAAAATACAATCTTCATTACATTCTGGGTGTGAAGAAGGGGGATCATCCTTTCCTGTTCAGAAAAGTGGAAGAGGCACAAGAAAATGGCGAAGCTGTTCAATTTGAATTGGTCGATAATGATAATCCGCAAAAAACGCATCGTTTCCTTTTCGTTAACCACCTCCCCCTGAATGAATCAAATCAGGATTTGCTGATCAATTTCCTGGAATACTGGGAAATCACGTCAGAAAAGACGCAACATTTCAGCTGGGTTACTGATTTTACCATAACAAAGGGAAACTCTTATGAACTTATGCGAGGCGGTCGTGCACGCTGGAAAATAGAAAATGAGACGTTCAATACCCTCAAGAATCAAGGCTATCATTTCGGTCATAACTATGGGCTCGGAAAGAAAAATCTGAGTGTAGTTTTTGTGATGCTCATGATGTTGGCCTTTTTGGTTGACCAAACACAGCAGCTCTGTTGTCCCCTGTTTCGAGCTACATGGCATAAGATGGGTAGCAAACGAGAACTTTGGGATCGTATGCGATCCTTGTTTAGAGATTTTGCGTTCAAATCGATGAGGATGCTTTACGAAGCCCTTTTTTACGGGATGAAATTCCAACCGCCGATAATTTTATATGATGACGATTGAATGCAAGATGCACTATACCAATGAAAAAAAGCGTCAATTCCAGAAAAATTGGTATTTGCCGGTAAGGGA
>ADZZ01000287.1 GCA_000179315.1 delta proteobacterium NaphS2 | reverse complement strand
GAAACGTGACAATTTCAACACCACTTTCAGAAGTTGATATTGGTTTTTGACTTCGATTTGAACGCCGATTCCACCCCACCAGGATACCCGGTTTAATCCGGCATTTTTTCTTTGCTCCATTCTTTTTGCCAGTTGTTTTTTGACACCATAACGATCACCATCCAAAAACGTCAAGAGCAAATCGCCGGAATCATCCCTGCTCAATTCGCAGTTCTGATTGCTGAACATACTCGTTCGCCACGGACCGATCCGAGTTCATGGTATAATCATTGATGGTTGGGAAACCTGCAATAATGCGCAACACATTGACAATAATATTGTTTGTGATATCCGTTGGCCGGAAGTTCTCCGGACCGTAAGTGTGCAGTGCTTCCACAACGCCTAATTGATCCAGAAAGGGGGCTGCAATAATAGCGCCGGGATTGCTGATGGATACCTTACGGTGAAACAGGGCTTTGGCAAAACGGGCAAACGACGGGTTCACCTTGAGTCTTGCCTGTTCAATCAAATCGGGAATGCGTGATTTTACCGATTGGCTTGGGTCCGTGTCCTTTCTCTCAACTTTTTCGGGAACAGGAGCGGACAGAACCCCCCGGATAGAAACAGGGCTTTTTATTTTTGCCAATCCCCACCGCGTATAGATTTTTTGAACATTGGCCGTTGAACATTTCAGATTCAGTTTTTTTATCATTTTGGGCGCGGACAGGGAAGGATCCATGAGCCGTTGTTCAATGATTTGAAGTTCAAGTTCGGCGGAAATCTTTTCTCTGGTTCGGCCCTGCTGTACCAAATCCACCAACCCCCATACGCCATAAACCATATACCGATTTTTAAGCACATAAAAGCGATTGGGAGAAATTCCGAAGCGTGTCAGCACGGGTCGAACCTGCCGTTTCTTGGGGATTTGAGAAAGGGCTTTCATCAGTTCGATCCGTTGTTGCAGATGATCTCGATTGAAGTTTAGAAAGCTTTTCGTCCGACTTTCCGCATCATGCATCGCTTTTTTCTTCGCCCTTTGTCTGGGCCGCGGAGTTGAGGAT
>ADZZ01000288.1 GCA_000179315.1 delta proteobacterium NaphS2 | reverse complement strand
TCTTTCCTGGAGGCGGTGTTTTTTGAGAAGAGGTCTTGAAAAGGGTTTTTTTCTTATAGGTTTACAGATAATTGAAACCTCATGATGCCACATGGCTTTCAATTATCTGTAAACCTATAACTAAAGTTTCACCGTTTTTGAACCTTTTCCAATTTTTCCAGCCAGTTCCGCGCATTTTTTTTATTATGCGCAGAGAATTTTGGCACGAAAAATGAAAATTTTTTCAATTTTTATGCCAATAAATTCAACTAGTTATTTAACTTTTTACCCTTGAAATTCGCTCCATCTCGTGATAGGA
>ADZZ01000289.1 GCA_000179315.1 delta proteobacterium NaphS2 | reverse complement strand
TGGCTGTTCGGATTGGATTCTTTCATTTTGAACCTTTATGAAAAGAAAGGGATTTTCCAGCATGCGGTCTCGAACAGACCGGTTGCTTTTTTGGTAATGTTCGTAAAAATGGGCCAGTTCCCTCGTGGATAAAGGTTCATTTTCCAGGTGGGCCATCAGTTTTTGTGCGTCTTTAATGTTGGCGCGCGCCAACGGCGCCATGACACGGCTGGCACTCCAGGTTGAAAGCGTTCCTGAAATCACGGCTTTCAAAATATTTTCAGGCAGGGCCTCAACCAGATCAAGCCGTCGTTTCACAAAACTTTTGTCGCGTCCTATCCGGGCTGCGATATGGGAGAGGCTGCACCCGAACCGCCGATGTAATTCCTGAAGCAAAACCGACTGCTCAATGGCTTCCCATTGCCGTTCATTGGTTTTGGCCAAAAGCGAAAACATGGCATTTTGTTCGTTTTCTTCTGATAAATGGACACATATTTGGTCCTTTCCGCAGGCACGAAGCGCTCGAACACGCAAGTACCCATCAACCAGAATCAGTTTGTCTTTCTCTGTAACAACCAGGGCCGGAACGATTTGCCCGTAAGTTTCGATGGAATCCCGCAATTGCTTTAAAGCCTGGTGGTTCATGATCCGGCAATGAGCGTAGCGCAATTCCAGCAGATGAATATCAACTGTTCGGGTTGATCCCACGTCCTTTCTCCCGAATGATTTCCTGTACGGTTTCTCCAAGACTGAACCATCCCCCGTTCCGGACTTCCTTCACAGGTTTCACGATCACTGGACGATCCGGAAGGGAAAGCACCTGAAACACACGGCCGTCAAATCCAATCAGGTCCTTGTCCAGCAAGCGATTACGGGCATTGATATATGATCTGCAGG
>ADZZ01000290.1 GCA_000179315.1 delta proteobacterium NaphS2 | reverse complement strand
GGATGCCCGGGATATGTAGCCTTGGATAACCTTAAGGAAGGCGTGATCAAGCCTGATATTTATGATCCCGAGCTTAATACGTTATATGCCGCGATGTCGATGGGCGGTATCTGCCATGTGTAGCCGGCATCCGAAAGCATTTTGTAAGCCTTTTTGATGCGCTCCTCCCGGGTGAGCCCCACGCCGTATTTTGGAACATCCGGGCAGTACCAGAAGGTATTACCGGGAGGAATAATGGAATACATTTTCACGCCGTACCCCTGAAGAATCCGTTTGATGATGAAATCTTCTCCCACCAGGGTTGCCGTAGTCCGCCGCAGGTTGACATCATTGAAGGGCGATACCACGGATTCTTCAAGTGCCGCTGATAACAAAAAGGCTTTCATGGTGGACCCCGGT
>ADZZ01000291.1 GCA_000179315.1 delta proteobacterium NaphS2 | reverse complement strand
TACGAAGTTGCGACAAGGTGGTCTTCAGTTCCTTTTCGTTGGTCCGCAGCTGTCTTGTTCTTTCCTGCACCCTTTCTTTCCAGATCCTGGTTCAGCTCAACCAACGCACGGTTCTGCTCCTCCGTCAGGCTTACCAACTTCCTGTGCTCATGGACAAGGCGATATTGTTCGAGGGCATCGTTTACAATCTTTTTCAGCTCAAGGGTTTCCCATGGTTTGCTGACAAAACGAAAAACACTCCCCTGATTGATCGCCCTGATGACCGTATCCGTCTCCGCATATCCGGTCATTAAAATGCGGACGGTATCGGGCCATTTTTCGCGTACTTGCGCAAGAAACGCCGTGCCATCCATTTCCGGCATCATCTGATCTGAAACCACCACACAAAACGGGGCCTGCGCCATGGCCTTGATCGCTTCCGAGGGTTTGTCAAATGTAAAGACCTCAAACGGTTCAGGCTCAAAAATCCGGGCCAAGGTTCCCAGAACGATCCTTTCGTCATCCACAAAAGCAACCCGATCAGTCACGTCAACACCTCACTGACAACAGCGATATCACCCAAGATAAAATTTATAGGATTCATCGGAATTTGACACACCGCTTGATGCTCTTAAATATACTTAGAGCATATTCTGTTTCAACAAAAAAAAGTCAAGAACCTTTGTTCACGGTGACCTCGACCAAATGATGGAAGTGCTGAGAACGGAAATCCGGGAAGCAGCGCGAAAGATCACACAACAAGTCAAAGCGGAACCTTCTTCTACCCCTACCGACGTCTGAACATTTGATGCGCAACGCTCAGGTACAGCTCGGGGAAATTTCGAGCCAAAACCAAGCCCAGCGTGCCTTCTGATTTTCCCGGAGGTAAGAAGTTGTGAATCTACCAGAAAAAAACGTGTCATTTTGATAAGTTTTATGGTATCCATAAACTCCGCTTATGAGTCATCATCCCTAATGGTAGCGTCAAATTTCTCTTTTAACGGGCCTTTTCTGAACATGCTAAATTTCAACCAATTGCGCATATTTTATCATTCGGCCAAGAATCCAAAGGCCATCCTGCTGCTGACAGCCTTTCTCTTTCTCCTTTTTGTCCTTTTCACAGCCTGTGGGTGTGGTACGGGCTGGGGCCCGTTGACAA
>ADZZ01000292.1 GCA_000179315.1 delta proteobacterium NaphS2 | reverse complement strand
TACCCCACTTTAGAAGGGGTGGACACCGGGTCTTCGGTTCTTCCTGTTCAAAATCCCCCACCCCGGCCACCGGCTTTGGAGAACCCTCCGAAGAATGGTTCGGCCTGCGAACCGCATCGAAAGTGGATTGAAGAACAACTGAGGCTGGGTCGAAACGCCATGGCCATCTACCAGGACCTGGTGGAACTGTTCGCATTCACGCATCAATACAACAGCGTAAAGCGGTTCGTTCGAAGACTCAAAAAAAAGGACCCGCGTCAGTTTGACCGACTTGAATTTCTTCCCGGAGAAGAGGCCCAGGTTGACTATGGAACAGGAGCGCCGACGCTTCATGACAGCGGAAAACATCGCCGGCCTCGCTTGTTTGTCATGGTGTTGAAATATTCCGGGCGGGCCTTCCGGAAAGTGGTGTGGAAATCGAGCAAGGAAACATGGTGCAGGCTGCATGAGGAAGCATTCCGGTATTTTGGCGGATGCCCGGGATATGTAGCCTTGGATAACCTTAAGGAAGGCGTGATCAAGCCTGATATTTATGATCCCGAGCTTAATACGTTATATCTTACATTTCGCACGATTAGAGCGTAGTTTTCCGAATTATGTTGAGTTCAAATTTTGACCTAATTCCGAGTTTTTGAAAAGCCACCATCGGTCTTGGATAGCAGCGTATACAGACGGCGGAACACCTAATAATTTCAACACAAATTCGTGCAACTGGGTGACACCCTTTGTAACTGTTTGAATGATTTTGTCTTGCTTTTCAACCATGCTGAGATGAACATTTTTAAAAAAGTAGTTGAGTTTGAATGATTTTGTCTTGCTTTTCAACCATGCTGAGATGAACATTTTTAAAAAAGTAGTTGAGATTGTTCCATGTTGGTTTTTTGGTATTCATGCCGTTGGGTAAAATGGGCAGTTTTTCAACCCCTTGCTCAGCCATATTCTTTCGAATATTACGTTCCATAAGGCTGACAATCATTAGTGCGATGAAATAGAGAAAGGTCATCGCCTCGATTCGCTCCGTCTTTTTGAGAAAAACGGGAGCGACCTTTAAAATGGACTTGGCCGTGTACATTCTTTTTTCCAGATACGGTTGATTTTTATAGGCTTTAAGGACTTCTGCCGCTTCCATTTCAGCGTTTGTAATGAGAGGGAAAATGCCATCGCGGGCAGCCAGATTGTTTATGGCCTTGTGATCCAATTCCCACTCGAGGCAGTAGATATATTTTCTTCTTCTTTGTATTGTGTG
>ADZZ01000293.1 GCA_000179315.1 delta proteobacterium NaphS2 | reverse complement strand
AATGTATGTCCCGCGCGTCTTTTTTTCGCTCCGGATCTCGTGTTTTCTCATGATCCAGTCAGACTTTGATAAGGAATCGTGATCTGATGGCGGCTTTCCAGTCCTCCGCCACTCGCACGGCATTTCCTTTGCATCCTTGAAAAGATCGCGGATTAAAGGGACATGTTCTTCATGCCGGGATTCTCTGTGGGGTGCTGCTTCATCCGGATCCTTTAAGATCTTCGTGATGGTATTTCGGCTGACCTTGAGCGTTCGGGCGATTTTGCGCAAACTCATACCGGTATTTTTCAGTTCCAAAATGGCATCTTTTTTGGATTGTCTGATCATGGCTCTATCTCTTTTTTGAGTTTTGCCGCCTGATTTTCGACTTTGTTCACCCAGGCTTTCAGGGTTTGTTTCTTAAATGGATCGCTTTTTGGATAATGGACATGGGAAACGGTTTTCAGCAGACGTCCGAGCACAGCATATACCATTTTAATATCCTTGAACCATTTGCCTTCCGGTCCGTCATGAATCTCCTTGGCCTGTTCGGATTGGATTCTTTCATTTTGAACCTTTATGAAAAGAAAGGGATTTTCCAGCATGCGGTCTCGAACAGACCGGTTGCTTTTTTGGTAATGTTCGTAAAAATGGGCCAGTTCCCTCGTGGATAAAGGTTCATTTTCCAGGTGGGCCATCAGTTTTTGTGCGTCTTTAATGTTGGCGCGCGCCAACGGCGCCATGACACGGCTGGCACTCCAGGTTGAAAGCGTTCCTGAAATCACGGCTTTCAAAATATTTTCAGGCAGGGCCTCAACCAGATCAAGCCGTCGTTTCACAAAACTTTTGTCGCGTCCTATCCGGGCTGCGATATGGGAGAGGCTGCACCCGAACCGCCGATGTAATTCCTGAAGCAAAACCGACTGCTCAATGGCTTCCCATTGCCGTTCATTGGTTTTGGCCAAAAGCGAAAACATGGCATTTTGTTCGTTTTCTTCTGATAAATGGACACATATTTGGTCCTTCCGCAGGCACGAA
>ADZZ01000294.1 GCA_000179315.1 delta proteobacterium NaphS2 | reverse complement strand
CGCATTTCTTCTGAATCACATCCAACAGGCTTTGCGCAATGGACATTTCATGCATGAAAAAATTCGCGTTGTCCTTGAATCGATTCTGATCAACCCTGCCTGAGTGCTACGGCCAGGGAATCTATTTTCTGCCTGGCATCATTAAGAACACTGGACAGGTTCAGGGAATGGTTGGCGAAAATGCTTTGCGCTGATCCGTTAAAAACGATCCAGGGCTCAAAGTAGCAGTGCTTGAGATTCTCAAGGATTTTGTCCACCAGCGCCATGGCGTTTTTTTCTTCCAACACCCGTCTGAAATCAATTTTGATGGCTCTAAAAGATTCGTAGAGGGCGTAAGCCGCCCCTTGGGCATAATAAAAATTGTCGTCAATCTGACGCCATGGAATATTGATGGACACCAACTGTGCCCCTTTTTTTCCATTTCCCTTGTCACCGGCGTCAACCGGAAGGACGGTTCCGCTGCGCTGGGGTGCATTGATCAACCGCGTGTTGATCCCCCCCATCAGTGACGCGTAGTCATCCACCAGTTCAATCAAGTTGTCGCCGCGGGGATAAAAGTGAGAAACACCTGCCAACAGGTTCCGGTAGTACACTTCCAGATCATTGTAAGCGTCCTGCCATTTGCTCTCCGCCGATGGAAACCACCATTTATGGGGATCGTTGGAAAGTGCCGTAAAGGCATCCTCTACTTTGCTGTCAATCTTATCCGTCGTTCTCATTCGAGACAGGTTGTCCCTGAGAACGTGAATGTTGTATCGAACCACCTCCAGTTCACCGATCTGAAAATTGGGCATGTTATCCAGAAAAACCGTTGGCCAATATATATCGTTGGGCAGCCAGTTATCCATCATCTGCTGGATGAGCATCTGATTGGTCCTGACAAAGGCGGCGCCCTTGACTTTGGCGTCATACTCGATATCACCAAGAGGTTCCGGCTTTCTCGAGTTAATAGC
>ADZZ01000295.1 GCA_000179315.1 delta proteobacterium NaphS2 | reverse complement strand
CTTTTTCAACCAAAGAACTCTATCTTTCTCGAGGCGATCAGTTTGACAAAGAAGATAGCTATGAGGGAACTGAAACGAAATCCTGTACAAATCTTCGCAGAGTAGTACATGATAGTGATGCCTTTGAAGAAAATACGAGACTCTACGAACGGAACCGCAGATGCGTTGCGATCAATAGCTGGTATGTTGGGGATCGGGAATCAGAAGCAATGTGGGGGAAATTCGCTAAAGAAATTGACGGTATTGCTATTCGCACACGAGTTGAAAAAATAAAATCTGCGTTGTCGGTTTGGGATAGATCTTGGCCGCTAACGAAAACAGAACCAGTTCTGCTAATCGTAACGGAACCGGTGATTGCGCGTTGTTCTGTTGCTTCTGCAGAATAAACTGGAATGTGAGAGGCGGTGTTTTTTGAGAAGAGGTCTTGAAAAGGGTTTTTTTCTTATAGGTTTACAGATAATTGAAAGCCATGTGGCATCATGAGGTTTGAGAGGGTTTAGATCGGCTTAGAAAAATGGATTAGCCGGCATCTGTTTTTCTGAGAGAAGGCCCATCGATATGAACATTGATGCACCGATGGTTGAGGCGATCCAGCAGAGCATCGACCATGTCCTTTGGTTCAAGGAGGGAATACCATTGTTCAGGCTGGAGATTGGTCGTAATAATGGTGGGCCGCCCGGCTTCATATCGCTCTTTCATGAGTTTGAAAAAGGCGTTCATTTGCTCCTTTTTCAGGGTCAGGTATCCCAGTTCATCGAGCAACAGCAGATCATATCGGCACATGGCATTGAGTAGTTTGGGGGTGGATCGATCGGCGAGAGAGGCATAGAGTTGATCCAGCAAATCCTGAACATTATAAAAACGCCCCCGGTACCCGGCAATAATGGCTTGACGGAGTATGCCGACGGCCAGGCCTGTTTTCCCTACGCCGGTCTTTCCGTGAAATACGATGTTTTCTCTTCGATTGATGAAATCAAGGCCGGA
>ADZZ01000296.1 GCA_000179315.1 delta proteobacterium NaphS2 | reverse complement strand
TCGACGTTTGTTAATGTTGAGCCCAAACAAGGTATTGAGGCAACGCAACACGTTTGAAGAGATAGATGAAGTGAAAGGGATGATGAAAGCCAGGATGGCATAAGAGAACCAGTGTGCTCGTTCCCTGCCGAGATTGGTGGAAGAAAAAGCATTTTGTAGAGGCTTTAAGATATCGTTTAGAATAAACATGTTGCCAAGCTCCTTTCCGATGGAATATCAATAAGTTGTTATCGAATCCTATCACGAGATGGAGCGAATTTCAAGGGTAAAAAGTTAAATAACTAGTTGAATTTATTGGCATAAAAATTGAAAAAATTTTCATTTTTCGTGCCAAAATTCTCTGCGCATAATAAAAAAAATGCGCGGAACTGGCTGGAAAAATTGGAAAAGGTTCAAAAACGGTGAAACTTTAGTATATATAGAAAACAGCTTTTTTGAAAGAGGCAGCTTGATCAGGACAGAAGTGAGACAGGGATTTTCTGCTTCTGCCCATATGCTCTTTGAAATAGATTTGCCTGAAGAACAAGGCTTTCAGAAGCGGAATATGCAGTTTTTTTGCGCATAGGTGTCCATTACCGGGGAAACCGGGCTTTTTCATAAACCGGTGATGTTGGCTCTGGGTTACATAACGATTTCTCCGTGTTCGCTCATGTAAGGCAGGTGGACCTGCTTCGCCGGCGGTTTTGCTATTTTTGTCAGGACAATTTTCATGGCCGCTCCGCATACCGGGCAGGTAATTGTTGGCCGTTCTTTCAATTTCTTGGCAAACATATTGAGCGGATTAACCCGGAGCACCATCTGCAAAAAACAGATGAGCTTTTTGCTGCATGGATGGAGAAAACCGTAACACCTGGCCCTTCGAAAGCCCTTGGGCAGCACATGGAGCATGAGCAGATAGAGGAAATATTCCCCGGTGACGGTCCTGCTTCTGTATTGCCCGGTTTTGGCATGGAGATACCTGAAGGTGACCATGCCGTTTTCGCATTGCAGAATATCCTGTTCCCGGATGACGCCCCGGTAGAGATATCTGCCAAGATAAATGATTGCCTTGTCGCCGTTGCCGACGTCTTTGCAGTCAACGACCCACTGTTTCGGGCAATCTTCTGGCACGCTCAGCCCGTGGTCAACAATGGCCTGGAGGATCTTTGCTCTGAAGACTTGCGCCAGAGCCTTGTGGCTGAAAAGATACCCGGAAGATTTGACCC
>ADZZ01000297.1 GCA_000179315.1 delta proteobacterium NaphS2 | reverse complement strand
AAGCCATCGRATCGGCAGTTGAGACGGCGCTATCATCGGGGGCGGGCTCCAGCCAGGCCGTTAAACACATCTTAATCCATAGAGAATGTGGCAGGGATCAATCGTTTTCAGCCCTGGAAAACTGGCAGACCTTTCCGGCTCCGGACGTATCCATTTACGGACAGATCGGAGGTGGACGATGAACGCCGGTATGAAAGCACTCTTAATTGAGAATCTCAAAAAATTGAAACTGTCCACGATGCTCCGTGAGCTGGAGGGCGTGATCCGTCAAGCGAATCAGGAGAGCCTGAGTTATGAGGAATTCCTTTTAAATCTGAGTGAGGCCGAAGTTCAGACCCGACAGGAGAATGGCCGCAAAAGGCGACTGCAGGAGGCCAAATTCCCCATCTTAAAGCCAATGGAAACATTCGATTTTGATGCAGCTCCCGGACTGGACGTCCGGCTCATGAAGGAGCTTGCCAATTGCGATTACGTGAAAAAAAGCCGCAATATAATTTTTGCTGGGAAAAGCGGCGCCGGGAAAACGCACCTATCCACAGCTTTGGGCATGGAGGTTTGCAAGCAGGGAATCAGGTCCCGTTTTGTCACCGGCTGCGGCCTAGCCAATGAACTTATTGAAGCCAGAGATGAAAAACAGTTAGGCCGAGCAGTCAAACGGTATGCCTCTTACGGACTGCTCATTATTGATGAACTGGGATACATTCCTTTTTCCAAGGAAGGGGCACAGCTGATTTTCCAAATATTGGCGGAACGTCACGAAAGAAAATCCGTCATCATAACCACCAATAAGGGATTTGGAGACTGGACGGAAATATTTGGTGATCCCAGTATGACGGCAGCGCTGCTGGATCGGGTAACGCA
>ADZZ01000298.1 GCA_000179315.1 delta proteobacterium NaphS2 | reverse complement strand
AGCCGAAGGCGGTGTGCCGAAAGCTCTTGCGACAATATCCTGAGGAGATCGATGGCCTTCATCGTTATGCTGAACTCTATGAAGCTCAGGGAAAAAACCGGGACGCTGCTGAGTACTATCGAAAAGCAGTTGCATTTGCCGAAAAGGCTGGAGGGTTTGGGAAGGAATCCGTTCAATCCTTCCGACAAAAGGCTGAAAAACTTGCACTTGCCGAGAAGGGGTAGTCTCACTTTACAATACCGGTTCCAATAAACCACCGGTGGAATAATCAGATATTTTGAGCCGGTTCTTTGCTATTTATTGTGGCTGACAACAAGGAGCCTACACATTGCGAGAATGAAGAATCCTTAGATCAAAAAAGCCCGCACGCCGAAAACAGTTGCCCACAAGCGGATGCTTAAACCGCGATAAGAAAGCGGCATGTCTTCAAAATTGTTAAGCTTATCTCCCCCATGGCGCATAACAAACAGTCACGGGGGAGATCCTGCAGCCTGTTGTTTTTGCATATGCTGTAGAAATGCACTTATTGTTTTGTCTGCCATGTTCGGCGTAAGATGTTCTTTCAATCAGACGATCAATGACCAAAATTTTGTGAGCAGGTGTTGTCAGCCACAATAAATAGCAAACTGAAGTTTCACAGAAAATGCCCCCGGCTTGATCAGCCGACCATGCGCAGCAACGCCTCCAGGAAAGATTTTCGGGGCAGTTTGTTGTCTTGGTTGCAAACGGCATGAAAATCATCGCTCAATGCGGACTTAGCGATGATATGTCTCAGGTCGGAAAAGGCGAAACTGTTGCGACCCTTGACCTTGTGCCTGCGTTCGGGAATGTTTTCGAGCCGTGAACCATAGATCCAAATGATTGTTGCGGCCATTATGGAAAAATTGATGTGATTGATCACTGCCTGTGCATTGCGGGTTTGGCTTTTGCTGCTTCCAATGTCTTGCTTGATCTCCTTGAAACCCGACTCGATTTTCCACCTGGCCCCATAATACTCGATAATTTGCTCAACCGACAGCTTCAAGTCCGTGGAGAAGATTGCGATCCACTGTGTTTTCGAAAGACCAGACACCCGGACAGGGCACTTGAGTGTTTGAGCATACGATTGGGA
>ADZZ01000299.1 GCA_000179315.1 delta proteobacterium NaphS2 | reverse complement strand
AAGGCTCCTCGGAAATATCACATAAAAAGGGGAGCCCGAAGACTCCCCTCCCGATGACGATATTTCGTCGTCGCCTATCCGGCTATCCCTTGGCGAGTTGCTCCTCAGCAGAGCTCGCCTCTGTTTCACCGAATCTGATYATGCAGGTTTAGCACTATCCCGTTTCCTCCACTGCGGTAAGAATATGTTCAGCCGATACAAGCTGGGCATTCTGCAGTGCCGCCACATTCAATGAGAGGTGTGCCAGCAGATTGATTTTGCGTGGCAGACCGTTTGTCGCCTGAAAAAGCGCTTCAAGAGCCGGCTGTTCAAAAAGATCCATCTGGGTTCCGGCCAACTCAAGCCGGTGTTTCAGATAAGGGAGCAACTCCTCTTTTGCAAGACCGGATATGTGATAACGCACCACAAGCCTTTGAGCCAAAGGCTCATGGACGGACAGTGAAAGCCGTCGCCTCAACTCGGCCTGGCCAACAAATATCATGCAGAGACGATTTTGTGAGTCCATCTCATAGTTTGTCAGCAGCCTGAGGTTTTCGAGGACCTCGTTTCTCAAGTATTGCGCTTCATCAATAATCAGCACTGGCCTGATTTTGGATTCCAGACAGAGTCGGTTGACCTCCATATGGATGGAACGATAAAGGGCTGCCAGGCTCCGTTCCGTGGTTAGCCCCATTTCCCAGGCAATGGATTTGTAGATATCCGTTACATTGCCGGTGGTCAGAGGAACGTAAAACACCCGGTACAGACCCGTATTCAGAGAAGCGGCCATCTTTCGGCAGATACTGGTTTTCCCGCTGCCCACTTCTCCGGTGACAAGCCCGATACCGCGCAGCTTCAACAGATAATGGAGCCGGGCTTCAAGCTCATCAGCAGCTTTTGAACCAAACAGTTTGTCCGGTTCCAGATCTTTTTCAAAAGGGTAGTGGGTCAGCCCATAGACCTTTTTATACATAGCCATCCCCTT
>ADZZ01000300.1 GCA_000179315.1 delta proteobacterium NaphS2 | reverse complement strand
CGTTTTCCGATTTATGATATTATAATGTCATTCAATCTCGCATCCGGAAAGCCTAGTGTGGGCAGTCGTGGGCGATTTAGGAGCGGAACCATCCTTACGTGCTTAATAATGAATGAAAAGCGAGAACTACCATAAAATTTGCATTAGTCCTTGATCAAAGTTTCAAAATTTCATAAAAGGGCATTCACATCATGTATTATTTGCAGCGACATTTATGAGGTCTCAGTTGTCTTCTCTTTTTTCAAATAGACCTGATGCGCTTCGTAAGAACCTCAACAAACCAAAATCGACTATCCAATGGGGGCAAGTCTATATGGGTGGCAATGGAAGAAAAGAAAAGATTATCAGGTCTGCCCAGGAATCTTTTTCAGAAAAAGGATTTACCCGCTGCAGCCTGGCTGAAATAGCCAAAAAAGCAGGGGTTACCGATCCCATTATTTATCATTATTTTAAAAACAAGGAAGAACTGCTTTTTTCAGCGCTTTCCGAGAAGCTCATTGATGTAACGCGGGAATTGGAACTGCATCTTGAAGGCATTGCAGATCCTGTGTCAAGGTTGAGAAAAATGATTTGGTATCATCTGTATGTCAACGATTTGAGCCCGAATAAAATACGGATTCTCAAAAATTTGCTGCTTGAATGCCGGGCCAACCAGAACTTCTATTCGAGTGCTGCCTTCAAGAAATTGCGACATTACACGAAGCATATGATAGAGATACTTAAACTAGGCGTTGACAAACATGTTTTTTCCAGTGATCTGAATCTGATTCTCGTGAGGGATTTGATTTTTGGTCTGCTCGACCAGGAAGGGCTGAGCTGTTTTGCAAGTCATGAGATAGACAGAAGCCTGCCGGATTTTGAGCACATCATGGATCTGATTCTCGCGATGATCATGACGAAGGGGATATCCGGAGGGAGTTTTCCCTGCGATGAGGAAGACAAGGGATCGAGGATCATACAAGCTGCTGAGGAGCTGTTTGCAGACAAAGGGTTTGATGCGACAACCTTATCGGAGATAGCGCTCAGGGCCAAAGTGGCCGAAGGTACAATCTATATTTATTTCGACAACAAAAAGGATCTGCTTTTTTCCATAACGAAAAAACGCCTTACACAATATCAAAAATCGATGGCCACGCTTTTCGATGTAACAGACGTTTCAAGAAATTTTTTTCAGATTATCCGATTTCAATTTACGACGTTTTTGTCGAATCGCGATTTCCTGAAGGTGTTTTTATTTCATAATATCTTGAATCGGGAGTTTTACGCATCAGATGCTTACAAGATTTTTGTCGATTATGTTGCCGTTCTGGAACGTGTCGTTGAGGAAGGCATAAAAACGGGGGTCTTTCGAAAAAACATAAACGTCAGGGTTTTCAAAAACCTCTTCAGTGGCGCACTGACCCATATGACCGCACGATGGACCATCCTTGGAGAGACACGCCCCTCGGATATACTGCAGGAAATAGAGACGGCCGCCGGACTCCTGTACCGCGCTCTGGTTTCCGACGGGAATTCCAACTCCGAATCCCGGTAATCTCCGGCCCGCCTGATTCTTTACTGAATGCCGAACAATAAAATCCCAATGCCTCAATGTAATTCATTTTTGAGGCTTCACCCATGCCCTTTTTTCCGTGCCGACTCTTCTTGATACAGACTGATACACCCAGTCAAATGGAAGATCTTCCACGGGACTGAATTTCTCTAAATATTCTATATATGGATTTCCATCGAGATCCCTGGCCGGCAATATCGCATCACTTTCACCGTCGAATTCCACTGTGGGCCACCTGTGTTCCTTGCAAAGCTTTTTGTCAAAAGTGGCTGTAACACTGACCCACCTCCCATCGATGAAAAACTGGTTGTAACCGTGACGGGGAAAGACATTCCCTCCCGCCATTTCAGCCACCTTTTCAGAGACTCCGTGATTTCTGATTCTGGCAAATGCGATTCGGCTCGGGATACCCGAAGCCCTGGCCAATGCCGTAAGAAGCACCGCCTTTTGAACGCAGTACCCCTTTCCCCATTCAAGGATTCTGGAGGCGACAAAATCCTCGATAAATACAGAGATCATATAAGCGCTGTAGCGAATGGAATCCCGCACAAAGTAAAATAATTCTACGGCTTTTTCCCTATCATTCGAGGCATTAAGCGTTATCACCCCTGCTTTTTCTCTTATCTTTTCGTTATCAGAGTCAATGGTTGCAGTAGGTTCAAGGTACATCTTCAGCTTTTCCATAAAAGGGTTCCTCCCATCAGATTTCACCCGCAAAAACGCTTCCTCCGGGAGATTAATCAGAAAGCTCGACCACACCGGTGTTCGAAGGGTGGTAAGAAGAAGCCCCATATAGAGACGGAAAAGCGCCGTCTTTTCCAAAAATGTGCATGCGGGCACTGTGTGACCGGGCCAAAAGATCCGCTGGACGTCTAATTGTTTTTTTGCCGGAGCCCTAAATAGTGTCTGAACGAAAACTAGTATTTTTTGTCAAGATCAAGGAACAAAAAGATCCATAAGGCCGGATACATCTTCCAGTTGATCTAAGGTCAGAATGGTTTTAATGATCCTGTCTGTCACACTTGATGATAAGATGCCTTCGGCATTATATTTGAATTTCTCAAATAGTTCCTGTTCACTCATCTCAAATGAAACCGGCCGGACGTCCCTTTCCGTGTACCTTAATTCTCTTTTTGTCTCTTTATCCTCAACGAAAATTTCTACCATACAATTCCTGTTTTCGTAATCCGGGCTTGCCGGGGTAGCGATGCTTACGCGCTTCATAAGTTCCAGGATACTGACATTCGTGTAAGTCTCGGGGAGTTGCCATTTATGCCCCACCTCGATTTGATGGCAGACCACGGAAAACACATAGGCCGCGCTGAATTGGGCCTCAATATGGGTGTTGATCTCCCGGTTCTTCCAAAGCGAGAGTTCAGCAAGAAGATTGAGGTTTACATTCAATCCCTTAATATCTTCCGGTTTGATGGAAAATTTTTTGATCATGGCATCCAGGATATCAATGACCCCATGCATTGCCCCGCAACAGGGATATCTCTTATAGTTTACCATATTATCTGCCAGAGACCAGAAATCGCCCAGACCATTTATTACATATTCAGGCTGCCACCCTTCGGCGGCAAATGACTTCCAGAAGCCGTATTCGCCGTCAAGGACATTTTTGTCGCCGGTATAGCCCATTTCCGAAAGAAATGCCGCGGTCACCTCTGTCTGCGATAACCATCCGGCCGGTGAGAATTTTGTCATGGAAGAAGGAACCGCTTCCACAAACTGCATCAATGTAGGAACCGGACACCAGTACCCGGCAATCCCCATCGCATGTTCTATCTTGCTTTTTGAAAGCCCGAGTATTTTAGCGGCCCCACCGATACCCCCGAATATATTCACACTGTAACCGTGGACGGGTAACTGTATGATGATTCCCTTTCGGGTGGTTGATTTTGCAAATTTATTGGGAATGACCAATCCGCTTGCAATCCTCTGAGCTATTTCATGGGCGAGGACTATTGCCGTAATAAGGACGTTGCCGGAAACTTTCTTTAGTTCAGCTAAAGAAAGAACAGCGGATAAAACATAGGGGGTAACGTGTCCCAGGGGTGAAAACAACGGGTCAAAGTCAAGGGCATTAAAAAGTTCCCCGTTGACAAACGCCGCCATGGGAGATGATACTTTTCCATTGGACCCAATAATGGTTGCCTCTGGTTTGGCGTCAAATCTTTTTGCATAAAGAAGGGCTATCTTGCCTTTTTCCGTATTAAGGCCGGCCATGGCACAGCCGATCGAATCAAGCAGGAGCCTTTTTGCCTCTTCCACAGCCTTTTTCGGTATATCTTGAAACCGGATTTTTGTTATGAAATCAGCAAGGATCGATGTGGTATTTTTCATAATGTCAATAGGCAGGCAGATTCGTTAGATTTCTTCTCTCCCAATAGCTCGTTTATGGAAAGCAAGGTAATTCCTACTGAATACTTTTTCTATGAGTTCCGGGTCATCCAGGCGCCCCCCAAAAAACCTCGAGGAACTTTCCACATTTTCAGGGCGACCTACCAGAGCATCACTGCCAAAGAGTACTTTATCCTGATAGTGTTTGATAAAATCAAGATAAGAGGATGGACTCTTCGCCATAAATGGGCCCAATGAAGATAAGTCCGTAAAACAATTCGGGTATTTGTCTAATAATGTGGATACGGCCTTACGGGAAAATCCAAAATGGCAAATATTAAAATTTGTCATGGGATGTTCTTTAATCATATTCTCTATGAATTGCCCGTATTTTCTCAAATCCGCATGGATTGTAATGAACATCTCTTGTATCGAGGCATTGTCAATAAGTAGAGAAGTGATCCTCTCCGATTGTTTTGGGGTCCGACCGAATGCCTTCTGCATCCCACTGATCTTGAGGCCTGAATCTTCTTCCGGAACATAGAGCAATTTCAATCCTTTAAAGCCCGCAGCTCGGTACATCTGAATCTTTTGTTCAATACCTGTTTCAATGAACCTCGCGTCCAAATAGGGTACAATCTCTAAATCGGTTGCCTTACCGATTAAAGGGAAAGGATCTTTTTGATTTGAGAGAGTATTCAGGGTAATGCCGTCATGATAATCCCCTGGAATCATCTCAAGAATAGGGGTTATCTCCGGCGGAAATTCCGCCATGAAAAATGCATCAAACCCCTTAATGCCAATCTCTTTCAACTGCATAAAGATATGGGTTAAATGGTCCGTATGGCAAGTGTAACAGAAGTGTATATGCGCATCATAAAATTTCATATCCAAAATATTTCAGGCCCCTTCCACGGATCTTCAGCCTTAAAATGCGTTCCGCCTTAAAACCTGTCAACGGGGGTTTTGAGCTCTGCGCAACTGCTTATCCCATGCCGCATTTGATAACCTTATAACCTCATCTCTGCTCAAAAAATCTCCCGCTACTTTATCAACGATATCCATGGAAACCCTTCCTTTGGATACAAGATCTTCTCCTGCCTGGTAAGCGGCCTTCAATATAACGCCTATTGCCTCTTCATAATCCTTTTTCCAAAAAAGAATATGAGAGGAAGGACGTATAAGGGTTCCCATATATTCCGTGCTGAAGTTTTTGCAGGCCCTTTTCAAATGCTCTTCCCATATATACGTGTTGTCCTTTTCATAAAAACCACATGTGACAATTCCGAAAACCGGAGGGAATTTGGGAATTCTCAGAGCATGTCGGGTATTTCCATCTTTAACCATGAGATGACAATCCATCAGGGGCAGCAAACGGTCGAGAAATAATTTCCCATGGCCGGAGATGCCGTCGACGTATACCGGCCCGGCAAATATGAGAAGGTCTGATGTCTTAAGCTTTTCGATAAGATCTCCCATATCATCTTCCTGAACACAAAAGCCCGGGGTCTTGACCCAACATTTGGAACAACCCAGGCAGGGCTTAATATTCAGTTTATTCAAGAAAACAGTGTCTACATCAGCCCCTCCCTTTCTTGCCCCTTCCAAAAACGGGTTCAAAATAAGTTGAGTCGCACCTTTTGTCCCATGAGAGCTACTGTTAATTGCAAGAATTTTCATTGTTCACTCCTTCTTCATTTTTTGTCCGTTGCTTTCTATTCGCATTCTTTGCTGTAGCCAGTCTTTTCTTTCTCGCCTTAGGGGTTTCCATACGTTGCATAAACGCCTCGTCTTCTTTGTTCAAGCGGTGCCAGTCCCATGGCTGGTCATGAACATAGTGGGGATGATAGAGTTGTACGAAGTCTCTGCTGTAAACGTCACCGAGCTCCGATTTTGCCAGCTTCAGCATGACTGCAAACTCGGCTACCCGCCTGCCGTTAACTACGGAAAGCCATTGGGCATATTTATCTTTTTTTACCCCGATCACAGTATCATCGTCGTCCTTAGGATCAGGCCCGTAGGGGGGACCACTTATGCCGGGGGCGCCCACCAACCACGAAACGGGCACCATCTCCGCACCCGCGATCATGCGATTCAAGTCGGCAAGGCAGAGCTCCTGACCGCCTAACGGCAAGGTAGCCACAGTAATCGCAGCGCAGGGCTTATTGGTTAAATAACCCTTCCAAAGGGGGGCGCAGGCACGCTCTTGGAATATTTTGAATTTGCTGGTAACAGTCAGGGTAAATGTTGGGACACCCCATATAAAGCCATCGGCCTCGGCTAATTTTGGAATCAATTCCTTTGCCATATAATCGTTTTTTATGACGCATCCCCGCTCGGTCATCTCCCAGCGGTGGCCGCAGCCCAAACAGGGCGTTATCTTTTTGTCCTTGGCTGCAAGGTCGATAAACTCCGTATCTATATCCGCCACCCGGCTAATTCTCCCGCCGAATTCTTTGGCTGCCTTGAGCGCATATTGAACCATCCAGGCAGTGTTCATGCCCTCCCTGTGGGCAAAAGAAAGCCCCAATATCTTCACTCTGACCTTTTCCACCTTTTCCCCTAACTTACGGACCTAAAAGAGCTTATTCCTTTTTCCAAAGTTTGAGTTGATCCACGATCTTATCCTTTTTCAATTGCCATCTTAAATATTTCCCTTACCCGCCCCGTTTCTTTTCCTGCACTTCGTTACGAAAGTCAACATATTTTTTCATTGACGAAACGATAGGTTGTGATATAAGTTAGAAATGAACGTTTGCTAATTATTTCATGGGAAAGATAGTATTTCCTTTTTATCAACTCCTTCATTTTTGTTCATGACAAAAAGATGAGGACAATGCGGTCATGCATCTGCAGTGAGGTCATCATGCCTGTCATCGATTTCCATATCCACGTTACCTTGCGGAGGAATACTCTCCATGGTTTTTGGAGTGGCTGCGCCAAGCCATAAATGGTGATCCGGTCGAACAGTTGCGTCGAGTACTGTATACGCCTCAAGCGATGCTGGAATATCTGGACGGTCAGGGGATAGATTACGCTGTCTGCCTCGCCGAGACAAACCCCTTGACAGGAAAAACAGGCCTTTAAACAAACCAAACTTCATGGTCTCGTAAGAAGTCTCTAAGGCCGTCACTCCTGCAAAAACTGGAGTCTTCCGTTGCGGCGGGATTGATTTTCCTGAATTCCAGTTTTCACAGGAATGAATAGTGGGTACTTTCTGGCTTTTTACGAGTTCATCAACGTTCGCATGAAAAAGCAAGAAATGACCTTTGGCCGTCGTGGACTGCGAATCAGGCGGCTGCCACGGATTCCACAGGATTCGAATGTAGCGCAGGATACGATCCTGAGGCTGCTCTCAGATAAAATGATACCTAAAACCTGCATTCAATTTTTTCGAAGAGAGGCATAAAAGAAATTATTCCAGTCGGTTGATTAAAAAGAAAAGATGGAAAAACAACACCGAAATGCTGTCTGAAATATCATAGGATTTTGGCTCTTTACTTCACTTCGAAAAAATTGAACCCTTCGGGAGCGCCTCTTTTACCGAATCTACGGCGTTATCAAGCGCTTGCAGGTTTTAGGTGATACTTCTTTGGGAGGAATAATATACTATGGAAAAAGAGGAATCACGATTTGAAAAACTGCAACGGGAGGGATGGACCAAACAGTTTACGGCCAATGAGCCCAGGCTCAGTGAGGCCGTGGAACTTTATAAAGAATCCGGGTTTGAAGTTCACCTGGAATCCTCCCCCCTGGAACATGAAGTAAAACACTGCCCGCAGGGAGAGGCAGGCGAATGCCGGGTCTGCTTTGAGGGTCGCGAGGAGGGCTACAAGATCATCTATACGCGACCCAAAAAGGGCGCAGAAATGAACGACGACCTGTTTTAGGCTGTATACATCCGGTTATGTGGTAGTTCCTTTTCATTTGGCTCACAAGCCGATTCTCTCTATGCTCGCTGCTGAAAAATGCAATGTCTTATCACATCACCTCACAAGGAACGTTCGCATGAAAGAATTAATTATCTTAACGATTAATGGGATTGAACACGGTGTCTTGGTTGAAACGCATTGGACCTTGCTCGATGTCTTGCGAGATAAGATAGGAATGACGGGGACCAAGAAAGGGTGTGACAACGGTGAATGCGGCGCTTGCACGGTCATCATAGATGGAGAGGCCGTACTTTCCTGTTTAATTTTGGCGATTCAGGCCCAGGGAAAGGATATCCTGACCATAGAAGGGGTCTCGCAGGACGGAAAACCGGATACTGTTCAGGATGCCTTCGTAAAGTACGGGGGCATTCAATGCGGGTTTTGCACTCCTGGGATGATCATGGCCTCCCGGGCCCTTTTAAATAAAATTCCGCACCCATCCACGGAGGAGATCAAGCGGGGGCTATCCGGTAATCTGTGCCGATGCACAGGATATGTAAAGATCATTGAGGCGGTCGAAAATGCATCAACCACGGAGATAACATAATGGAAGATGGTTATGTGAATATCGGCAAAAGGCTTCCTCGCGTTGATGGGATTATAAAGGCCACGGGTGAAGCAAAATATGCCGCCGATCTCTCAATGCCCGGCATGTTGCATGGAAAGATCCTGAGAAGCCCCTATCCGCATGCACGAATAATTAACATCGATGCCGACAAGGCGAAAAGACTTCCCGGCGTCCGTGCGGTGGTAACCGGTAACGATACCATCGGCTTTAAAGCAGGCGGTATTTCCGCCAGAGGGGACGAGCCCTATCTTGCCTTGGAAAAGGTTCGTTTTATTGGAGATGGCGTGGCCGCTGTTGCGGCAATTGACGAAGAGACAGCGGAAGAGGCGCTGGAATTGATCGAGGTGGAATACCAGGAGCTTCCGGCGGTGGTGGACCCCGTGGCTGCCATGAACGAGGATTCTCCCTTGGTTCATGAACATGCGCCGCGGAACATCTCCTACAAGACGGATCTCTCCTATGGGGATGTAGATAAGGCCTTCAAAAAATGTGATTATGTCCGTGAGGATCATTTTGAGACGGCCTCCATCCGGCACGGCTTCATAGAGCCGCACGCGGCCCTGGCCAGCTGGGATCTGTCCGGAAAATTGAGTTTTTGGGGGTCCAAACAGAGTCCTTATTTTACTTACAGGAACATGGCCAAGGCCTTGGGCATTACCCTGAGCCGGATACGCATTGTGCAGCCCTTTATCGGAGGAGGATTCGGCGGCAAGAATGAGATGTTCGATGTTGACTTTTCCAGTGCGCTTCTTTCCCGGAAAACAGGAAAGCCGGTCAGGATTGTGGTCAGCCAGGAAGAAGTGCTTTTTGCGTACCGTCAAAGGCACCCCACCATTATCGACATCAAGACCGGACTGAAAAAAGACGGCACAATTATGGCTGTCGATGCGCACATCATCGCAGATGGAGGTGCTTATCTGAGCATCGGGGCCATGAGTCTATACCTCATGTGTTCTTTCCTTTGCCTTCCCTACAGGCTGCCCAATATGAGGGCCAGGGGGTATCGTGTTTACACGAACACCCAACCCTCTTGCGCCATGCGGGGACATGGCGTTCCGCAGTCCCGTTTTGCCGCCGAGGTGCAACTGGATATGGCAGCCGGGGAGATGGGATTGGATCCCATGGAAATCCGTTTAAAAAACGCCCTGGGTCCCCACGAGACCACCCCCAATGGATTTGTAATAACCAGTTGCGGGTTTGAAGAGTCCATAATCGAAGGGAAAAAGGTTATTGAAAAGTGGAGAAAGGATAGGCCAAAGGATGGCGACCCCAACATCAAGCGGGGAATCGGAGTGGGCTGTTATGGATTTGTAGTGGGACCGCGCGTAGCCGGGCACAATACCGCCGGCGCGGTCATCAAGGTACACGAGGACGGGGGCGTTTCCTTGATGACGGGCTCTACGGATTCGGGGCAGGGTTCTGATACCGCCCTGTCCCAGATAGCGGCAGAGGTTCTGGGAGTGCGTCTTGAAGATGTCCGTTACGGCATGGTAGACTCGGATATAACACCGGTGGACCCGGGAACCTATGGGAGCCGAGTCACATTTATTACGGGAAATGCCGTTCGCGTTGCCGCTGAGGACGTAAAGAATCAGCTGGCGGAAGTGGCTGCAAAAACCCTGGAAGCCAATCCTCGGGACATTCGCTTCAAAGATCGTCGCGTTTATGTGGCAGGCAGCCCGGAGCGGGGAATATCTTTTCCCAGGCTGGTAAAGATCGCCCAATATTCCGGGGCGGGAAAAACCCTGTTGGGCCGGGGATACTGGGCGCCAGAAGGCCTGAAGGTTGTAAATTTGGAGACAGGACGGGGAAACATGTCGGCCACTTACTCCTTCGGAACCCAGGTTTCAGAAGTCGAAGTAAACACGGAAACAGGGCGTTCAAAGGTTATCCGCATGGCCATGCTCCACGATTGTGGTACACCCATCAATGAAATGGCCATGGAAGGGCAGTTGGAGGGCTCTGCCATAGGGGGGATCGGACACACTCTTACGGAGGAGATCATCCGCAAAGACGGTCGGACCATGAACCCCTCTTTTCTTGAGTACAGGATGCCCACTGCACTGGACGCATGCAACGTTGAAATATTGCACACAGACACCTACGATGATGTGGGTCCCTTCGGCGCAAAGGAGAGCGGCGAGGGGATCCAAGTCTCCGTGGTTCCGTCTATTGTCAATGCTATCTATGATGCCGTCGGCATTCCTTTCAAAAAGATACCCATTACCCCGCTCATGGTGCTCGATGCGTTGAAAGACAAATCCGGAAAATAGGAAAAGAGGTGGAAAATGAGCTTGCCGAAATTTGAGTTTGTTGCGCCGAAAACGGTGGCCGGGGCCATTTCCCTGCAAAAGGATAATGCAAAATTCATTGCCGGTGGAACCGACCTGTTGGTGGCGATGAAACGGAGAATTTCAAGTCCGAGTGTTATAATTGATCTTAATAAAATCTCCAACCTGAAAAGAATTAAATGGAATAAGAAGGACGGATTAAGAATAGGGCCCCTTATTACGCTTACGCAACTCAAGGAGAACCCGCTTGTCGGAAAGCATCTTCCGGGTTTGTCGCAAATAGTTCCGCTGATCAGCGCGCCGCAACTTCAGAATATGGGAACCATCGGGGGCAATCTCTGTTTGGACGCCAGATGTTATTATTATAATCAACCTGTATTTTTGAAGAAGAAACGGGAACCCTGTCTCAAAGCAGGCGGACAGGTCTGCCATGTGGTGAAGTCCGGGAATAGATGCCATGCCGTATACTCGGGAGATATGGCGGCGCCCCTGATGGCATTGGGGACCCGGGTGAAAATTACGGGATACAGCAAGACAAAAGAATTGGCGTTACGGAAATTTTTCTCCGGATCCGGAATAAAACCCAACATCCTGAAATCCGACGAACTCCTCACGGATATTATCGTCCCGCCACAACCCGAATCTTCGGGATTTTCCTATCGGAAACTCAGACTCCGGGATACGTTGGATTTTCCCCTGTTGGGGGTGGCTGTATTTATCGACCTTGATGAAAAAGACGGCAGGTGTAAGGATTTTTGTCTTATTCTAAGCGCCGTGGGGCCTTCACCCGTTGTGGTGGAGGCGGCGACTAAAATGATGCGTGGAAAGCGGATGACTCCGAAACTCATGGACAGGGTTGCCCGGGAAGCCCAAAAAAAAGCCCATCCTGTGGACAATGCAGCCTCTTCGCCTGGGTATCGAAGGGAAATGGTTCGGGTGCTTATCAAAAAGGCTATCCGCGAGGCCCTTATTCCTTTTTCCAAAGTTTGAGTTGATCCACAATCTTATCTTTCTTCAATTGCCGTCTTAAATATTTTCCTTACCGGCCCGTTTCTTTTCCTGTACTCCGCTCCGAAAATCAACATATTTTTTCATTGACGAAGCGATAGGTTGTGATATAATTGATATAGTTTAGTAACGAACGTTTGCTAATTCAGTCACGGGAAGAATGGTATTTCTTTTTTGTTTTATGACAAAAAGACGAGGACAATACAATCATACGATTGCAACGAGGTTATTATGCCAATTATTGATTTTCATTTTCACACAACCTGGCCCGAAGAATGCTCCCCATGGTTTTTGGAGTGGTTACGTTCGGCGATGAAGGGTGATCCATCCGAAAAGTTGCGTCAAGTAATCCGTACCCCCCAAGCGATGCTGGAATATATGGATAGCCAGGGGATAGACTACACTGTTTGCCTGGCCGAGATAAACCCCATGATAGTGGGCAATATCAGCAATGAACGGGTAGCGGAATTCTGCTCTCACAGTCCGCGCCTTATTCCCTTTGCCAACATCAATCCTTACATCGTGGCAGACTTAGGAAACGAACTGGAGCGGTGTGTAAAGTTAGGACACAGGGGGCTCAAACTGTATCCATCGTACCAACATTTTTATCCCAACAGCCACCGTATTTACCCCCTTTATGCCAAAGCGCAGGATATGGGTATCCCCATTATGTACCACACCGGTACATCGATATTCCCCGGCACACGTCTCAAATACTGCGATCCGCTTTTCCTGGACGACGTGGCTGCGGATTTTCCCGCGCTAACACTCATCATGGCCCATAGCGGGCGGGGTTTCTGGTACGACCGCGCTTTTCATCTTGCCCGAACGCACGAGCATGTTCACATGGAAATTACCGGCCTGCCTCCCAAAAAACTGCCCATATACTTTCCGGACTTGGAGAAACTTGCAAATAAAGTCATTTTTGGATCTGACTGGCCGGCCATTGCAAATATTGCAGACAACATTGCCGCCATCCGTAGTCTGCCTTATACTGACGAAACCAAAGAAAAGATGCTGGGGCTTAATGCGGCACGAATATTGGGTCTGACTCATTAGAGGGAGGCAAAGCAATGAACCTTGATAGTACATTAGAGCATCTGAGCAAAAAGGAGTTACTGAATGTAATAAAGATGTTTTCCAAAAACTGGTTAACAGTGGATGGGTTATGGTTTACGTTGGTGGAAGATAAGTTTGGCTTGGAGGCGGCTCTCGATCTCGATCTCAAAATGTGGGAAAGAAACGCTCTAATTGAGGCTCGAAGAATAAAGAAAGACATGGGAATAGAAGGCGGCGGGATAGAAGGGGTGTTGAGAGCACTGCGCTTTATGACCTATGATCCGTCAATGCCGTTTGAATATTCTATCCAGGGACCAAATGAGGCCCATATATGGGTTAGCGCCTGCCGGCCCCAGGAGGGCAGGATGAGAGCCGGAAGGAATGAATTTCCATGTAAAGACATGGGATTGGCGTGCTACTGTACTTTAGCGGAAAACATTGACCCAAGCGTAAAGGTGGCGTGTGTTTTTTGCCCCCCGGACAGTCACCCCCCGGAAGCATGGTGCAAATGGAAACTAACACAGTGCGCATGAGCTGAACTTAAATTTATGAAGAAATTATATTGCGAGAGGATATTGCCATACCTGGCGGTTATCAGAATCCCTTATTTTTCATTTTCCGGAGAAGCGGTGTTCACCAATGTCTTTTTGATTATTGATAGGGACTTGATGCTGATTGACGCCGGACCCGGCAGCAAAGATTATTCTGAAATGCTTTCTTCTGCCGTCAAACAATTGGGGTTTAAACTTAAAGACATATCGAAGATCATCTATACGCATGCACACGCTGATCACATGGGTGGGGGCGTTGAACTCGGCAGAGAGCTGAAAGCTTGCCAGAGTATGCACCATGAAGGATGGGAAACGGTTAAGCAATATGGTCAGTATGTCGAAATGATGAAATCCTTATCAAAGAGTGTTTTTTCCGAGCATTTGGCTCTGTATCCTGCTGAAAAGGACATCTATTGCAATCTGATGGATTTTTTCTGGAAGCCGACCCTCGGGGTGATCGAGATGGATGGTGGGCTCCGGGAGGGGGACATTATCAGTACCGGGAAACTCAATCTGGAGGTTATTTTTACTCCGGGGCACAGTGCGTGGGATATCAGCTTATGGGAAGAGAAGAGGTCGATTCTCTTTTCCGGTGATTTTTTGCTGAAAAAAAGCACCACCCTGACAGGGGGCATGAACGGCTTCGGTTCTGACCTTCAATCCTATGAATCTTCGTTAAGGAAGATAAAGCCATATCTTAAAAAGGCAAAATATGTATTCCCCTCCCACGGTCCCTTCATAACATCGTGCTCAAATTTAACAGACAGGCCTTTGGAAATTGTTAAATGGAGAGAAAATAGAATCCTTCAGAGACTGTCGATAAAAAAAAAGCAGAGCCTGATGGATCTGGTGACAACGCTTTATCCCTCTGCCGGAGCCGATCTCGCTCTGGTGCGCCGGTTGGGGATTATCCTTACCCATTTAGAAAAGCTGGAAAGGGTTTCTGAAATTATTCGTTTTCAAACTACGGATCAAATAACCTATGGGTTATCGCACAAATAGCAACCATTTTATATGAAAGGGTGTGAGGTGCAGTCTGGGATGTATACCATTTTAGCAATCAATATCGGATCGACTTCAACAAAGCTGGGACTATTCCGGAACGAAAATCCTCTGTTTCTGAAAACGGTTCATCACAACAGTTCGGAACTGGTTTCTTTTCGAACATTTATCGAACAGTCCACCTTTCGTCGCGAAATCATAGAAGAGGTTCTACGGCAAAAAGAAGTCAAGTTGGAAGACATCGACCTTATTGTCAGCCGGGGGGGGGGAACGAAACCGATTGATACCGGGATTTACCGAATCAATCAATTAATGTGCGACGATCTGCTTTCGGGTAAATTTGAAAGGCATCCGGCCAACTTAGGTCCGGTAATATCACTTTCCCTGAGCCGAAAGATTGATGTCCCGGCTATTATTGTTGATTCCCCATCATCAGACGAATTTGAACCGATAGCCAGGATTTCCGGAATACCGGAGATCAATCGTAGAAGCGGATTCCATGTTCTGAGTCAAAAGGCGGCAGCCGAAAAAGCCGCACGTGATCTTGGCAAGTGCTATGGTGATATTAATCTGATCGTAGGACATTTGGGAGGGGGAATATCCATCGGGGCTCATAAAAAGGGAAAAATTATCGATGCCTCTCACGGAATTGAAGAGGGTCCCTTTACGCCCGAGAGATCGGGGGGCCTTCCCGTGTTATCGGTTGTAGAATTGTGCTTTAGCGGCGATTATAATAAAGATCAACTCCTGAGGAAACTGGTGGGCGGTGGTGGTTTAACCGCCTATCTGGGTACCAATGATGCCATGGAGATAGAAAAAAAGATATCCAGGGGAGACAAAAACTGCGAAGGAATCTATCGGGCCATGGCATATCAAATATCGAAAGAGATCGGGGCCATGTCCGCGGTTTTAAAGGGCGTAGTAGATGTCATCGTGCTAACGGGTGGGCTATCCCATTCCCGTCTGCTGACTGAATGGGTCAGAGAAATGGTGGACTTTATCGCTCCGGTTAAGGTCTTTCCCGGAGAGGACGAAATGCAGGCGTTAGCGGACGGTGGATTGAGATTTTTAAGAGGGGAGGAAGGAGCAAAAGAATATGATTAGGAATTTTGACGAGATTATCACACTGGCACAGGATCATCAACCCATCAGGGTGGCGGTTGCGGCAGCCGAAGACCCATCGGTACTCAAGGGAATCGAAATGGCCAAAGAGCGGGGTCTGATAGAACCGATTTTTGTGGGGGATAAAGAAAAGATAAGCGAGATCATTAAAGCAGAAGGCTTTAATCTAATGGCAGGGGATGATATTGTTCATGTAGCAGATGAAAAACAAGCCTGTTTCAAGGCGATTGAGATAGCCTTGGCAGGGAAGGCCGAAGCGGTTATGAAGGGAAAAATTGATTCGGGGACGTTTATGAGTAGTGCCCTCAATAGAAAAATGGGATTACGGGGGAATAGGCTTGTTAGTTGCGTGGCGTTACTGGAAGATCCCCAGGCAAACCGGATTCTCTATCTTACCGACCCGGTTTTGAATCTCTACCCCGATCTTCTTGAAAAAGCGGCGTTAATAAGGAACGCAGTGGAATTTGCAAAGGTTATGGGTATTCCGAAACCAAAAGTGGCGGTTATTTCAGCGGTTGAACTGATCAATCCGAATATGCCGTCCACAATCGATGCCGCTTGTCTGGGTAAGATGGCCGAACGGGGACAGATCAGCGATGCCATTGTGGATGGTCCGTTTGCTCTTGATACGCTGTTTTCGTATCAGGCGGCATTACGGAAAAAGATTGAAGGACCATTGGCCGGTGATGTTGACATATTACTGGCGCCAAACATTGAAACCGCCAACGCCATATTTAAGATGTGGACGCATTTTACCGGATATAATGCCATAGGGGTTTCAATCGGACTAAAAGTTCAACTAATTCATCTTCCCAGGGAATCACCCCCGGAAGCCAAATTGATCGGGATAGCGGCAACTGTTTTAATGCTGCGAAATAAACGCTCATGACAAAGAGAATATCTTGTCACCCCCGAGCATGAAAATGGAATCATGCTTACCATATTTATGCTTGAATGGGTGGGGATGACAAGATCGAGTTAATTTATGGTGGATGACACCCCGTGCAATAAACTGATCGTAAATATTCGGCTCCCGCTCCCAGAGTTAATTTTTCAAGAGAAATCGAAATTTCTTAGCAAGAGGATACAACCAGATATCTTTAATGGGAACACTTATTTTTCCTGCTGGTCCAAGTTTTCCACGGCCCTTTGTTTGTCCAACATTAATCCAGTTAGCGGCTTTGTAACAAGTGCCAGAAAATAGATTTTTTTGCACAAAAGATTCAAGCAACACGGGTCGGATATTATATTTTTCTTCCCAGTCATCCGGTAGCCTGCGTACGGTTGATGACAGTATTCTTGATGCAAGGTTTTTTGATCTAACCCATGGCAGGATAAGAAATCGAGCATTATTCGTAATCAGGTTCAGATTCTTCTTTCTCTGATCATGGTTCCAACCAATGAATCTATCCCTTGGTGCAGTCTGCCAGGCAGCAGCGCCAAAACCTGTTAGAGCAACAATTTGTTTACCGGCGGTAATGATATAGCGAATCTGGGCTCCAGGCAAAGGTGTATAGCCGAGATAATGATATCGCTCGATATACTCATTCCATAAAGCTGAAGTGGCTTTGGTGACCATCTTCAATTGCAGTTGCGGGAGCTGATTGACCGGGCGCACAACCGGGTTTTGAGGATCAGTGTTTGCCGTGAACTCAATCTTTTTTCGAGGTCCTTTGACACAGGTTGGCGGGGGCAGTTCGATCAATCCATCTCTATGCATACGCAACATGGCAACACGACATGACATATCCTTGAGATTACCATCGGGTTTTAGCCATTGAAACATCCGGCATACTTCTTTGGAAAGCCGCGTCCGGTTGAAATCCGGATTATGCTTTATGAGAGATCGAATCTGTTGAAATTCTTCGGGCGTGAAATCCCGACCGCAGTAGCGGGTCATGATGTATCCGGAGGTTTGGACAGCTTTGCACATCGATCTTCACCCATTTCCCAGGGAAGAAAGGAGGACAAATCATCGGGCGCTTTACCGTGGTTTTCCGCGCAAGCCGTCAGGTAGGATCTCAACCAGTGATTGCAGTTGAGACCGCTTAACGCAATGGTTTGAAAAATGGAAAACATGATTGCTGCCAGCTGAGAGCTCCACAGGCTTCCTGACCCATAGAAGTTCTTTCGCCCTGTCACGGGATTACGAATCGGTCGTTCTCCATTGTTGTTATCCATAGGCACTTCAGGATGTTCCAAAAAGACGCTCAGGCCCTCCCAGTGGGTTTTCAAACTCGTCAAAATCTTAATCTTAGCTTTGGTCAGTACGGTTGAATCAGAATCATCAGCGGAATGTGTTTTCAGAAACTCATCCCGTTGTACAGCCATGGCACCCATTTCTTCAATCAGTTGTTTGTGTTGCTTTTTGAACAATGTGCTCTGCCACCGAACTGGAAGTTTGGGATCGAATTCCTTACACCTCAAATTGTTGATGTGGTAAAGCCTTCCGATTTTTTCAACCCAGCAAATCGCCCATTCTTCCAACTCAGGATACTTTTTGCATACGTCCAAAAAATCGCGGCGAACATGCGCCCAACAAAAAGCCAGAATGATGAAAAGCAACTGTTTTGCCAGTGACTTATAGGCGCTGTATCGGTCGCAAACCACGATAATTCTTTGCTGCGTTATGTTTTTGAAATGCTCCAATGGCACGTCAGTACCACGTCCCGGTGCAATCTGGAAATAAACCACCGATTCAGATCGACTCATCCACAGCCACCAACGGTTGTTGACTTTACCTTCGACGCTTTCAAAGACCTTCCAGCCACTTTCATCATTATGGAACCGATCTTCGGTCATTTGCCGAGCATAAAGTGCTCATAGACCGGCTCAAAAATCCCTTTAATGATCTTCAAGCCTCCCGCGATGCTTCCGGGAGAAATGGGCAGCGCCAATTCCGAATACTGATTCAGAAGACGGTTGGTAGGCTGACAGTAGTGGAATTTGTTTAAGAGAACGGCCTCCCAAATTGAAATGCCATATGGACTTCTCGGGATAACCGTGGGAGGCGTGGGGGCGGTAATGGTATTGGGAACACCTTTACACGAACAGCCTTTTTTCATGCAGCAACGTACGATTTTACGCGTGTAGGCTTGGACTTCAACTTCATAAATTTCGGCTTCCTTGCTTCCATCAAGAACGTAAGCCTGGCCGCATTTCGCACATACTGGACCTTCTGGAAAGTTAGCTTTTTCCTCTCTTTCCGGAAGATCAGGACGGGCAGTACGTCCATGCCCTCTACTCCCCGGCTGCTGACCGCGAGGACGTTCACTCGGGGAAGGTCCTTTTTGACCCTCTTTTTTACTCGTACTTCCCGTCTCGCTCTTTTTGCCAAATAGCCGGCCTTGCAAATCCCGGATTTTACCATCTTGCTCTTTTATGATCTGTTTCAGTTCTTTCTCACGTAAAACGGCTTTTTGGTGCATCTTTTGCCAATAGCCTACGCCACATTTCAGCTCAAAATATTCTTTCTCTAAAATGACGATCTGTCGCGGTTTTGAGAGCGGCAAATCGATAGCATCCGCTTCGTTCTCGATTTCATAGTACGGCAGAACTTTTGTATTAGAAGCAACCATAATTCTGCTTCTACCATATTTGATACCCCTGTGTCCCGTACTTTCTGACGTTTTTTAAAAATAGGCCGAATATTTACTTTCAAAGAAGTATAGGAGGGCAAAATGGGAGAATATTTATTTATCGATGTGGGCAAGGAAGAACTGAATGAGGGTGAAAGCGTCATTACCGTCAAGGATATGAACCCTGGAAAGAAATTGTACAAAAGCATCCTCGTAAAAGCGCAAACCTCCAGTGATCCGAAAAGCCTCCCGGGCGCGGATGTCCTGCGAGTAAGGGGGCCCCTGGGTCATTTAAGACCGCAAGTTTGGGCCATTAAGATCCTCGAGAACCTGCCGGTTTATTAACTTGCCGGTGTGAAATGATCACCATCCGGCCTCCTTTTCCTTAGCATTTTCATTGGCACGGAAAAGGAGGTTCGGTTGGTGGGACCATGAATGGTGGTCGTTCTTGACCAACCAGAGGACCCCAAGCTGACCATGTACCGCAGACATTCAGGATACATAATGTCGCAGGGCTGTTGCTGAAGCTGACGATTGAACCGCCAGGCAACAAATGAAAGGATGGTAAAAATGGAAAAAAAAGTTATGGTTTCAGATAACTACACCCAATACGCGTATTGTGAAGAGACTGATCTTGAAAGGATTGACTATTGGATTTTCTGTCCCCATGACACCCCTCCCGGCCATCCCCGTACGCCTATGTTTGATTGGATGCACATGAACTGCGGCAATTGGGGGTTCAATTATGCTTGTGACAAACTGTCTCTGCCCAATAGCAGAGGTATCGCTTTGAGATCATACCACGGGTACCAATTCATGACGGTGGGCCTGCCTTCGTCTGATGATGAGGTTGATGCGCGGTCAGATAAATTCAGAGGCGCCATCCGAACGCTTATCGAAACACATGCAGAGAATTGGGTTGAATGGAAAGTCAAGTCAAAGGGATATGTCGACGGGTTCAAAACATTTAATTTTGAAAAAGCGACATGGTTTGAGCTGTCCCGGCTTTTCAGGGAAGTAATCAAGACGGATTACGAGATGTACGAGGTGCATCTCTACCTTGGGGAGGGTCTCGGCGCCATATATAACCTGTTCGAGGAACTATGCCGCGATTTGCTGGGAATCGATGAATCGGCCCCCTTGTTTCAAAAAATACTGACCGGCTTTGACAATGACGTCAATGTCGTCGATGCGAGTTTGCATGCGCTTTCAGTCAGGATTGATGAACTGGGGCTTCGTGATAAATTCCTGGATACCAAGCCTGATATGGTTATTTCCGAGATGGAGAGAAATGAGAGCGGGAGGAAATGGGTCAAGGAGTTGCGCGATTTTCTTCACATCCATGGATGGCGCTTTCCGCAGCATATGGACTACATTATGCCAACGTGGATTGAAGACCCGACGCAGCCGATCATCTATATCCGGCAATATTCGGAAGAAGGCAGCCGGTTTGAATTGGACGAGAAGAAGAAAACACTGGCCGAGGAAAGACGAAAGGCTGAGGAAGAATTGATCGGCAGGATTCCGCTGGCGCAAAGGGATTGGTTCAAGGTCCTTATGAATGCGGCCCAGCAATTTGGTGTGTGGAACCAAGAACGCCTTTATTATGAAATGCAACAACATGCTGTAACCCGGCATGTTTTGGTGGAAATTGGAAATAGGATTTGCCGTGTCGGGTGTGTGGAAAGGCCTGAGGATATTTTCTTCATGGTGCCTGAGGAGCTTTATAAGGGGCTGTTTGATCCTGAAAATTACAGTTTGAAGGAAAAGGTCAGTAAAAGAAAGGAAGAATGGGAAGAGAACGCAAAGATCATCCCTCCGCCCCTTCTGGCAAAGGTTAACCTGGAGCAAGCGGGCACTTTACTTCTCAAGACCAAGGACCCGATGGCTGTGAAGGTGGCGACCGGAAAGATAGCCTTCGCCTGCCAGGACCCGAAAGCAGAGTTGGTGGGGCAGATTGCTTCCTTGGGGGTCGCTGAAGGGCCGGCCCGGGTCATATTTTCAGCAGAACAGTTAGGGGATGTTCAGCCGGGTGAAATTCTGGTTGCGCCAACCACATGGGCCAGCTGGAGTCCGGTCTTTGGCGTGGTCAAAGGGGCGGTCATTGATCACGGCGGGATTCTCTCGGAACCCGTCATTGAAGGTCGGAAATATGGCATTCCGGTTGTCATCAACGTGATTCATGGGACGGAAAAGATCAAAACAGGTCAGTGGATAAAGGTAGATGGGAATCTGGGGACGGTTCGGATCCTGGACATATTGGCCGGAAAAAAAGTGCTCATCGTAGATGACGAGCCTGATGTATTGGATACCCTGGAGGAGCTACTGCAAGTATGCACTATCTCAATAGCGTCCAGCTTCGAGGAAGCTGAAGCCCTTTTGCGCACCGAAAATTTTGACATCGCTGTTCTGGATATCATGGGCGTAAACGGCTACAAGCTATTGGAAATCGCCGGGAAGAAGGATGTGGTGGCGGTAATGTTGACCGCCCATGCAATGACGCTTGAAGATACCATAAAGTCGTTTGAAGAGGGAGCCGCATTCTTCGTGCCCAAGGAAAAAATGTATAACATCGCAACTTACTTAAAAGATGTTTGGGAGGGACACAAAAGAGGGAAGAAGTTTTGGTGGCGTTGGTTTGACAGATTCGGTTCCCATTATGACAAGAAATTCGGTTCCGGTTGGCAGGATGCCTGTAAATGGCTTTGAAATTTGGGTCTAGACGGGTCCTATCCGTGCCAAGAATTCTTCGCAAAATGTGCCTGGTCGTCGTCTCAGATGAGTGTGCGGGAAACACAAAGGCTGCGGAAGGCTATAACGGGATCCAATTCTGGAAGGAGGTGATGAAAGACTCTATTTGGTGACGAACCCACAGTACTTTGCGGGTTGAAAATTGAGGTGTCTGTTTAACGAGATTCCCTAACGCAAGTAATAAAGGAGAAAAGGCATGGACGAAAGCAGACAGGGGGGAACAATGGATCATCCACAACAGGATTATACACACTACAATTTTGATGAGAAGTATGATTTGGACAGGGTTCCCTATTGGTTTTTCGGTGCCGGACATACCGCACCGGGTTACCCGCACAAGCCACTATTTGAGTGGGTATGGGTGAACCATTGCAACCGCGGATTTCGCTATGCGGCGGATAAACTGTCATTGCCCTACAGCCTGGGCCTCGATTTCCGTTCCTACCATGGCTATGAGTTGATACGATGCGGGTTACCCTCTGAGAAGGTCAAGAAAGAACGGACCCCCAAGTTTCGAGATGGAATGAAGCCGATTCTCGAGGATTTTGACGCGCTTTGGGCGCAGGCAAAGGAAGAATTAATGGGGTATTACCGTGAATTGAAGGCGTTTGATGTTGAAAACGCGAGTTGGTTTGAACTGGAACTGCTTGTAGAGAGATTGCTGGCGCTTGACAAACGAATGTGGGAAATCCACATGTATTTCAATTGCGGCCCAGGGGCGGCATATGGTCTGTTTGAGGAGCTCTGCCGCGAGACTCTCGGCCTTGACGATAAGCACCCGCTTTTTCTCAAACTGCTGGCCGGTGTTGAGCATAAGGGCACCGAGGTGGACAGAAAATTGTTTAACCTTTCCCAAAGGATCAAGGAATTGGGTCTCGTGGAAGAATTATCAGGCCGTGAGAAAGCATCCGAGCTGTTTCCGAAGCTTGAGAAGAGTGAAAATGGGCGGCAATGGTTGAAGGAATTAAACGCCTTTTTGTGGGAAGACGGGTGGCGGTCCAACCTGTTTTTTGAATATGAGACGAGTTGGATAGAGGATCCCACCCCGGGCATTGTCACCCTCCGACAATTTATGAAGACGGACACCTTCGGTCCCGATGAATTACGGCCTAGACTGGAAAAAGAGAGGAAGGAGGCGGAAGCCGAGATTTTAAGCCGGGTCCAGCCCGAACAACGGGATTGGTTCAAAACCCTCATGAACATAGCGCAGAAATACTCCTTCCAAAACGAGGACCATCAGTACTACTGCGAAGCCTATTGCTATGCGCTGACGCGCTATCTGCTCCTGAAGATAGCGGACAGGATGGTGGCGGCGGGTACCCTGGACGATGCTGAGGACATCTTTTTTCTCGTTCCGGAAGAGATCCATAAGGGTCTGGCCGATCCGGAGACTTACCGGCTGCAGCATAACGTAAATTCTCACAAGCTACAGTGGGAAGAGAACAAGAAGATGGTGCCACCGCCATTTATAGGGACCGTCAGCATAGAAGAAGCGGGCAGGCTGCTTTTTGAAGGCAGAGAGCCGCTCTTGACAAAGGTGTCCATTGGCGAAGTTGTACCGCCCAAGCCGGAATTGAAAGCGGATCTTGTAGGCCTGTGTGGCTGCTCCGGAGTGGCTGAAGGTACGGCCCGCGTCGTTATGGCGCCTGAATATCTGGATGCGGTACAACCGGGGGACATTCTGGTGGCGCCCTCCACATCCGGGCCCTGGACGGCCGTATTCTCACTGCTGAAGGGGGTCGTGATCGACCGGGGAGGCACCCTCTCCCATGCGGCCATCGTGGGCAGGGAGTACGGCATACCGGTGGTGGCGAATGTGATGGAGGGCACCACCAAAATAAAAAGCGGTCAGCGAATCAAGGTAGACGGCAATGTTGGAGCAGTTTACATTCTGGATTAGTTCTTTTCGGCTTTGAGATAAAGGAGGGTATGTTGAGATGAAAGCGAGATATGTCATCCCTTTTGAGGAAATTGGGAAGGATGATTTCCGGCTTGTCAGCAAAAAATGTGCCAATCTGGGAGAGATGCTGAAAATAGGGATGCCTGCCACACCTGGATTTGCCCTGTCGATAGAGGCACACAAGCTGTTCATGGAAGAGACCAGGACCGCTCATGACATTAAACAATATATGAGCGGGTTCCCGGATGGTCTCAAGAATATGGAGCAGTATCAGCAAGCGAGCAAGGCGATCTACGAGATTCTGGAATCCAAAAAAATGCCCTCCAATCTTAAGGACAAGATTCTGAAGGAGTATGGGAATCTGTGCAAGAAATGCGACACGGATTCCCTGTCCGTCGCAGTGAGATCCGCGGGGACAGTCAGTCATCCTGGACAGTATGAGACCTTCCTTAATGTGAAAGGCGAGTCAGAGGTCCTGAAGAAGATTGTTGAGGTATGGGCCAGTGCCTACAACGTACGCTCAATTGCCGCCGTTTCTCAGAAAGGTTTGTCATTGACCGAATCTCCTCACATCGGGGTTGCGGTGATGCGGATTATAGAAGCCCGTTCCGCGGGCGTCATATTTACCGTGCACCCGACGACCGGAGACACTTCCCAAATTGTGATCGAAGGGAGTTGGGGGATGGGAGAGAGCGTTGTGAGCGGAGCTGTAACACCGGACAAATACATACTGAATAAGAGCTCTCTTGACGTGGAAGAAAAGATTGTGGGGAGCAAGTTGACCCAAATGATCTGTGTGGATCAGGGTATTGTAGAGGAAGAAGTGCCTGTGGAAAGGCAGGAAGCCTTTTGCCTGGAAGACGCGGAAGTCAAGAAAATCGCCGAACTGGCCATGCGGCTTGAAACCTATTTTGGCACGCCTCAGGATTCGGAATGGGCCGTGGATCGCCAATTGCCATTTCCTGAAAATATTTTTTACATGCAAACGCGGCCGCAGGTGGCCATCGTCCAGAAGAAAAACACCACGGACCAGATCGTTGATCTGATGTTGAGTCGTATGCTAGGATCTTAATTGAAAACGGTAACTCGCCTTGCAAGGAGACTGATGAAAATGAATACGCAGGGAATGAAATATGAAATGCTGTTTGCTCCCATATCCATAAATGGCCTTGAATTGAAGAATCGTGTGGTGATGTCACCCACCCATGATGGATTTGCCAACAAGGATGGGGATGTAACGCCAAAACTGATTGATTTTTATTTGAGACGCGCCAAGGGCGGTTTGGGCATGGTCATTGTTGGGGCCGTGGCAATCAATCCAAGGTCGTTTCCCCCTTTGGTAAGGTTAAGTGATGATCAACATATTCGTGGGATGTCGGAGTTTACGGCGAAAATCCACGCAGAAAGTGATTCAAAGATTTGTGCGCAGCTCATAGACTGGCTCAAATTCGGCAAGCACTGGAAACAAACGATTAATGATCTCACGTCTGAAGAGATCATCGACAAAATGGATTACTTTGTGAAGGGGGCCGCCAGGGCGCAACAGGCAGGTTTTGACGCCGTCGAAATTCACGGTGCTCACGGTTATACGATTGCTTCCTTTCTTTCCCTCAATAATAAGAGAACGGATGGGTACGGAAAAACATTCGAGGGGAGGATGAAGTTTGTGAGAGAGGTTTATGATCGGGTACGAAATGTTGTGGGACCGGATTATCCGGTGGGGATCCGGATCAATGGGGACGACTTCATTATTGATGGGAATACCTTAAAGCAGACCCGGCTTATTGCCAAAGCACTTGCCGAGATGGGACTCGACTATATCAGTGTTTCCGCCGGAGGAAGGTATGAGGACGCACGGGGCGTCATTCCCAAAGTGGAATGTCCGCATCCCTATCCCCCCATTGGTGGATACAGTGGGTACAGATGCATGCCGCCTTCCTGGATGCCTGAAGCGGTCAATGTCTATCTGGCGGCGGATCTTCGGAATACCATCCGGCAGGCGGGTTTTCAAACGCCGGTCATAACCGCCGGCCGAATCCCAATCCCTAAGGTTGCAGAGGCTGTTTTAAAGGAAGGTCAGGCGGATTTGATCGGTTTATCCCGTCCTCTTCTTCGTGACCCCGAATGGGCGCTTAAAGCAGAAGAAGAGAGAGATAAGGACATAAAGAAGTGTACATATTGCAATGACTGTGTGGAAAGAGAGATCCATGGAGAGCCATCCTATTGCCAGTACAATAAGGAACAATGATCGGCGCGATCCGGGGAAGAGAAAATCTTTTTTTCATATCCCGCACAATTTGGAGGCCAGACCATCATGAAATTACTTGAAGAGTACCATATCGGTAATCTGCATTTTGAAAAACCGCATCAAATTCGCTTCGACCACCACGTGCTATGGAACAGAGGATGGAAGGGTAACTGAAGCTGAGAAAAAATGGCTTGAAGAACGGGCCAGGGGCGACGTGGGTCTTGTGACAACAGGCATTGCTCATGTAACCTCATGGGGACGATTGAATCCCAGGATGCTGGGTGGCTGGAATGATTCGTTTATTGAAGATTTTCGTGAACTGTCTTCATCCATTCATTCCGGAGGCGCCAAGGCCTGTCTTTCAATCGGCCATTGTGGCCGGTATGCCCACCAAAAAGAGGAGTTGGCCGATGCTTCCTCCGTTCCGACAAGGATCATGACCCACGCTGAACCGCGGCAATTGACCGCAAATGAGATTGCCCAACTGGCAAAAGGATTCGGAGACACCGCACGGAGGGCCAGAGAAGCAGGCTTTGATGCGGTGGAAGTGTGTGGTTGCGCCGGATACCTGTTGTCAAGTTTTCTCTCGCCATGGACGAACCTTCGTAAAGACCGATATGGCGGCAGTCTTGAAAATAGAGCCCGTTTCAGTCTGGAAGTGATTGAGGCGATAAAAGCCGTGGCTGGGAAAGATTTTCCTTTGATTTTCCGCATGTGTGCAGATGAATTGATGCCGGAGGGAAACAGTCCCGAAGACCTTCGAAATGTGGGAAAAATGTTTGAGGAAGCGGGTGCCGACGCCCTGAGTCTTACAGTGGGGTGGCATGAATCGCGGATTCCCGCCATATCTCCCGAGATATCGCGTGGACACTGGCTCTATTTGGCGGAAGGGATGAAGAAGGAGGTCCGGATACCGGTTATGATGGCCTATCGCGTCTCAGTCACCGAAGCCGAACAGGGGATCCAGGAGGGCATCATAGACCTTTGGGAAGCATCCCGGCCATTTATCGCCGATCCCGAGATTCCCAAAAAATTGGCCGAAGGCCGCCCCGAAGACATCGTTCCCTGCATTTGTTGCTGCCAGGGATGTTATGACAGCGTGTTCAGGGGACTCCCCATCTGGTGCGTTGTCAACCCCAGGGCTGGAAAGGAGAACGATCCTGAATACACGATTAAACCGGCAGTTCAAGAGAAGAACGTGGTTGTGATAGGGGGCGGCCCTGCAGGCATGGAAGCCGCCATCGTTTCGGCAATGCGCGGGCACAATGTAAATCTTTTGGAAAAAGGTGCCCAACTTGGCGGAAACCTTTTAACGGCTTCGATACCGCCCTTTAAAGAAGAGTTCGTCGGATTGACCCGATATTTTACCGATCAACTGAAAAAAATGGGGATCGCCGTCAAACTGAATTATGAGGTTGATCCGATGTCACAAGAGGTGAGGGAGGCTGACGCGGTTATTCTGGCTAACGGCGCCCTTCCCCTCATACCGGAGATTCCGGGTGTGGAAAGGGAGAATGTGGTTACGGCCCTGGACGTGCTCATGGAGAAGAAATCCGTAGGGGATACCGTCGTTATTGTGGGCGGCGGCTTGGTAGGGTGTGAAACTGCTGAATTTTTGAGCAAAAAAGGCAAACATGTCACCGTGTTGGAGATGCTGGATAAAATGGCTGGAGATATGGGGCCGACGCTTCGCTGGAGGCTTCTTTTCAGGCTCGGGAAAATGGGTGTGAGTCTTGAAAATGGGGTTCAAGTGGTCCGGATAAATGAGGATGGCGTTGAAGCTGTATGCAAAGGTCAACAAAAGCTTTTTCCGGCCGATAACGTTGTGCTTGCGGTGGGTATGGAGTCCGATGATGGACTCGTGCAGGAATTGAAATCAAGGGGTGCCATGTTTTACCAGGTGGGGGATGCCGTGAAAGCGCGGAAACTGACCGAGGCGATTCAGGAGGCTTACGTTGTGGCGACCCGGCTTTGAAACGGAGGAAACTAATAATGGCACAGATTATTAAAACAGATTGCGGATTATGTGTGAACTGCTGTGGCCTTGATGTACATGTGGAAGATGACCGCATCATCAAGATAGAGGGAACTAAAGAGCACTGGTTGAATGCAGGTTCGATGTGTCCCAAAGGCGAGCACTTGATGGATTGGGTCTATTCTCCCAACCGCCTAAAGTATCCCATGAAAAAAGTAAACGGGCGTTTTCAGCGGATATCGTGGGATCAGGCCATGGATGAAATCGCCGCCAGGTTGAATGTATTGAAGGAAAAATACGGATCCCACACCCTGATGCTCTGGACAGGGTCAGTGGGTGTTGAACATATCGAGATGTCCTATTTCATGCAACGGTTCCGGGGTGCCTTTGGCAGCCCTCATTTCTACAATGCGGAAGGCATCTGTTTTCGGACCCGTATCCTGGCCCGCCAGATGACTTTTGGCCGCTGTCCCGCTGAAGAGCCGAGAAACTCCAACTTGGTCATCCTCTGGGGCAACAACCCAGATGCCAGCTATTTCATGAACGGCAAAATGATTCGCGAAAGGGTCGCGCAAGGCATGAAGCTGGTTGTTATTGATCCCCGGCGTATTCCGTTGGCGGATCATGGCATCTATTTGCAGCCCCGCCCGGGAACGGATTGCGCCATTGCTCTGGCCATGATGAACGTCATTATTACCGAGGAGCTGTGGGACAAGGAATTTGTCGATAAGTGGACCAGCGGCTTTGACAAGCTGACGGAACATGTGAAGGCCTATACGCCGGAGCAGGTTGAAATCATCAGCGGTGTTCCGGCGGCCGATATCAAGAATGTGGCGCGACTGTATGCAACGACGGACGGTTCCTGCATCCTTGAGGGCGTCTGCTCCACCAACCAGCAGATAAACGGTCTGCAGACCCACCGGGCGAACGCGATCCTGCAATCCATCACCGGTAATGTGGATGTTCCGGGAGGCTGGGTTACCACACCGATGCTGCCGCTTACGGATATGCGCCTGCCCGTGGAAGAGAAACCCCTTGGCGCTGAGGAATTTCCGGTATTTTACCAATTCGGCAAACGCCCGGCCCCCTATGGGTCCTCATCATTGTTGACCGAGGCGATTATTAAGGAAAAACCATATCCGATCAAAGCCTTTATCAATGCGGGCGGTAATCCGGCAGTGACCTTTCCGGATACCAAGCGATTCATGGAGGCCATGAAAAATATCGAACTGAATGTCTGCATTGATCCCTTCATGACCGAAACCGGTGAACTGGCGGATTATGTGCTTCCTGCCTGTACCTTTCTCGAGGAAACCGGGGTGGGTGGATTTCCCTACTGCCTGTCGCACTGCACACCCTATGTGATGCTGCGTAAAAAGTGCATTGAGCCGCTTCACGAAAGTAAGGCGGTTTGGTGGATATACAACGAATTGGGGCGCAAGCTGGGCTATGAGGAATATTTTCCGTGGAAAACCGATGAAGAGGTGGTGGAATACCTCTTTTCCAAGAGCGTCATTCCTTATCAAAAACTGGTTGACAATCCGGAGGGAAGGTTGCT
>ADZZ01000301.1 GCA_000179315.1 delta proteobacterium NaphS2 | reverse complement strand
GACCTTTATCCACGAGGGAACTGGCCCATTTTACGAACATACCAAAAAAGCAACCGGTCTGTTCGAGACCGCATGCTGGAAAATCCCTTTCTTTTCATAAAGGTTCAAAATGAAAGAATCCAATCCGAACAGGCCAAGGAGATTCATGACGGACCGGAAGGCAAATGGTTCAAGGATATTAAAATGGTATATGCTGTGCTCGGACGTCTGCTGAAAACCGTTTCCCATGTCCATTATCCAAAAAGCGATCCATTTAAGAAACAAACCCTGAAAGCCTGGGTGAACAAAGTCGAAAATCAGGCGGCAAAACTCAAAAAAGAGATAGAGCCATGATCAGACAATCCAAAAAAGATGCCATTTTGGAACTGAAAAATACCGGTATGAGTTTGCGCAAAATCGCCCGAACGCTCAAGGTCAGCCGAAATACCATCACGAAGATCTTAAAGGATCCGGATGAAGCAGCACCCCACAGAGAATCCCGGCATGAAGAACATGTCCCTTTAATCCGCGATCTTTTCAAGGAATGCAAAGGAAATGCCGTGCGAGTGGCGGAGGAACTGGAAAGCCGCCATCAGATCACGATTCCTTATCAAAGTCTGACCTGGATCATGAGAAAACACGAGATCCGGAAGCGAAAAAAAAGACGCGCGGGACAATACCATTTTAAACCCGGTCAGGAGATGCAGCATGATACGTCACCCCATCAGGTTACCATTGATGGGAAAAAAGTATCGGCCCAGTGCGCTTCCCTGACACTGGCCTTTTCCCGAAAGCTTTTTATTCAGTATTACCCGCGTTTCACCCGGTTTGAGTGCAAGGTTTTTCTGTCAAAAGCCTTCGATTTTATGGATGGGGTGTGTTCCCGGTGCATCGTTGACAATACCAGTGTTATTGTGGCCGGCGGCACCGGACCTGACGCATGATGC
>ADZZ01000302.1 GCA_000179315.1 delta proteobacterium NaphS2 | reverse complement strand
GAAAGCTGCCCTTGAGATTTCGGATTTACTTCTTGAGGCCAAAGAAAAAGAACCGGAACTAACCGTTCCGCTGTTAATCAAGAAAGTCAGAGCATCCGGCAACATTCCCGATGATGTTCGGATGCCCAGATCCACCGTGTATAAACTGCTGGCACGCCACGGGTTAACCCGAAAGATTACATCACCTGATAGAGACCATCGTCGCTTCGCCTACCTCAATGCCGGGGATTTGTTCATGAGTGATGTCATGTACGGTCCGGCGGTCAGGAAAAATGACGGCAGGAAACGAAAAACCTATCTCATCGCTTTTATTGATGATGCGACCCGGGTGATCCCCTATGCCGCTTTTGCCCATTCGGAAAATACCGCTGCCTTCATGGAGGTGTTGAAACAAGCCGTTTTAAGGCGAGGTATCCCCATGCGGCTTTTTGTGGATAACGGATCAGCTTTCCGGTCACAGCATTTATCCCTGGTCTGCGCAAAACTCGGCATAACCCTGATTCACGCCAGACCCTACCATGCAGCGGCCAAGGGAAAAATCGAGAGATGGTTCAGGACGGTACGATTGCAGTTTCTCCCGATGCTTTCGGAAAAACATATGTTGAATCTGAAAGCGATCAACAGAGCACTTTGGACCTATATCGAAACAGAGTACCACCGTTCGCCCCATCGGAGTCTCTGCGAAACGCCCCTTGATCGCTGGGCCAGAGTGGGTGAGAAGGTCCGATATCCCGAACCGGGCGATGACCTGGACGACCTTTTCCTTTTTGAATCAAAACGCAAAGTGCAGAAAGACCGTACCGTAAGTCTGAACGGTATGGCCTATGAAATTGACGCTTCCCTGGTGGGAGAGACCGTAACACTCCGCTACAACCCTTCCGAGCAGGGCAAAGAGATAAAGGTCTGTCACAACGGCCGTTTCGTCCAAAAGGCGAAACTGGTGGACACCT
>ADZZ01000303.1 GCA_000179315.1 delta proteobacterium NaphS2 | reverse complement strand
ATCTGATTTTCTTCGAAACGGGTCATTTGAAAATACACATCAAACAAAATCTTCTTAATCCATATTCTTCAAAAAAATCATTTTATAAAATCTTTCTTCCCTTCCTGCCCTTTTCTTCTTTTTTTGATTTTCTTCTGTTGCGGCTTTAAAAATGTGACCATTGGTTTTGGGGGGTTAAACCGATGGGAAAAGCCGAGAGAAGGAAAAGATGCCGACATTGCAGAGAGTTGTTCCACCCTGATCCACGTAGTAATGGYCGTCAACAATTCTGTTCGAGACCTGCATGCCGGAAAGCCGGCAAGGCGGAAAGTCAAAAGCGGTGGCTCAACAAGCCTGAAAACCGCAACTACTTCCGGGGACCTGAAAATGTCRCAAGGGTACAGCAGTGGCGCAGGGATCATCCGGGGTACTGGCGGAGACCATCCAAGGAAAATGCGTTACAAGATCCCTTATCGGCGGATACAAAACAAAATCATATACTTAACTCGGAATTAACTCCCAATGGGTTACAAGATRTCTTATTGGAGCAACGTTCTGTTTTAATTGGCCTAATCGCCCACTTAACTGGAAATGCGTTACAAGATGACATAGCCATGATCACCCGCCGTTTGAGAGAATTGGGGAACGACTTTTTGGAAAAACCCGTTTTTTTAAAAGGAGGCAGTCATGGTCAGGAAACATCCCATTTGTCCACAGCGTATCCGTAAGATTCCCAAGCAGTTCAGTTGGGTCGATCACCGTCTGGTGCGTGAGCATCACATCGAGAAATTAAGCCACCCGGCAGGCGCTCTATATCTATTCCTGGTAACGGTTTCAGACGCTCAGGGTCTCAGCTATTATTCAGACCCTGCTATTTCCGAACGGCTTTCCATGGCCCCGTCCACGTTGGAACAGTCCAGGGAAGAGCTGATCCGTGCGGGCCTGGTGGCTCACAAAAAGCCCCTTTACCAGGTGCTGGCATTGGACCATCATCCCCAAAAACGATCAGGAGACCCCCAGTCGCTGGGACGGATTTTAAAACAGATGATGGAGGTCAGCCATGATCGATTATGAGACGTTCTGTCAAATCAAAGAACTCAAGCGTAATAATCTGAACGCCGAACAAATCGCCAGGGAACTTTCCCTGAACAGCCGAACCGTTCGAAAATGGGTCTCGGAAGAGCGTTATATGCCCAGAAAATCAGGCTGGAGACCCAGTAAACTGGATCCTTTCAAAAAGGATATTATCCGTGATCTCGAAGCCTATCCCTATTCGGCCGCCCAGATACTTGCGCGTATTCGGGAAAAGGGTTTTGAAGGGGGCTATTCCATTGTCAAAAGTACGTTCGAA
>ADZZ01000304.1 GCA_000179315.1 delta proteobacterium NaphS2 | reverse complement strand
GCCAAAGCCAACTGCTCATCGAAGTCTTCACCATGCCTTTAAACTTCAAGTCAATGAGTAATTGCTCAATTTCTTTTTCATGACAGATCAAAAAAGTCACCCGCGGTATAATCGAGGATGATGTTTTCCAGACGGGACAGATCAAAAAGTCGATACTTAAGGGCCTGTCTTACGGCTTTGAGAAAAGGCTCACCGGGATAAGTCCGTTGCAGATGCAGCAGACGGCGTAACTTGACCACGCCACGACCATGGCTTCTTTTCTTCAGTTCGGCCACATACGCATCCAGAACGGCATCATTTCCCACCAACAGCTGTTCTTCTTTTGAAGGGACCCGGGCATCCTTTTTTCTTCGAATCGGAACATGATGTCCCGGCACAGTTGTTCGCGTATCACGTTTATCCAGAATACGGTCATGTTCCGCCACGTTCCGGCTTTTGTCATAAACGATGACCTTGCGCCAGTGTTTCTGAACTTCCAGGGATTTTCCAATCAGTGCTTCAGGGACGGAATAACGGTTGGTGTCCAAATGCACATATCCCTCGATATCGACGACCCGGTGTTTTGCCACATAGACCGGCGGCCGGTATGGGGGTAAATCAATGAGATGCGGTTTTTCAATGATATAGGCCTCATCCGGTATCATTCCCAAAGCCCGTTTGAACGTTTTGTCGCTGGTGTTCCGGCACCAGTCGATGGCCTGCCGGTTCAAATCATGCCAGCTGACAAAGGTTCTTCCAGGAAGAAAGTTATTTTCCACAAAATGAAAAGGCCTTTCCACGCGGGCACTTCGATTGGCATCGCCTACGGCATGGGCCACAAACCCGGTTTGATACATATCAGCGAAGTATTTCATCTCAGGTGCAATCAATGCGTCAGGTCCGGTGCCGCCGGCCACAATAACACTGGTATTGTCAACGATGCACCGGAACACACCC
>ADZZ01000305.1 GCA_000179315.1 delta proteobacterium NaphS2 | reverse complement strand
AGATTTCTTCCATGGGGTCAACGTGGGCCTCGATCTTTTTTTCCGGATCAAGCCTGGCGATGGCCAGAAAGCCGATTTCCTTGAGGTTCCGCCGATCCAGAATCATCTGAGCGACGGCGCCCCCATGGGCCAGGTAAGTGGTATCCAGAACTTCTTTATCACTGATGTTTCTCACTAACATATGATCAACCTTATTGACTTTTCAGTAACATTGGGCAAGAATTCCAAACGTATTCATTTTTTGTGATTGAATCTTATAACCAAAATTTTGGAGGATGCCAAATGGAAAAAGGAAAACTGGATCCCCGGTTGAAATTGATCCAGCAGGCGGATATTAAAGATAAGATGGTTTTGTTGCGGGTGGACCATAACGTGGTCAAAAAGGGCATCATCAAGGACCCGTACCGCATCGACGCCACCATCGGGACCCTTTATGCCATCGCGGCAGCAGGAGGGAAGCCGATTCTCATGAGCCATGTGGGCCGCCCGAAAGATAAAAAAACCGGTGCCATCGCATGTCGGGAAGACCAGTCCGTTTTGCCCATTGTCCGCTACCTGGAACAGAAATTGCCCGTTAAAATACATGCTCAGGAATTTCCCATCGATGAAGAGAAGGGAATTCAACATATTGATGAATCCGTCAAACCTGCCCTTGCGGCCCTTAGAAAGGGCTATGTGGATATGGTTTATCTTCCCAACAGCCGCTGGTTTGCGGGAGAACAGAGCAAGGGGCCGGAAAGAGACGGGTTTTCCGATGAGCTGGCGTCCATTGCCGATCTCTTTATAAATGATGCCTTCGGTGCATGGGGTGTCGCGGCGTCCACCTATGATGTGGCCACTCGGCTGCCCTCCTTTGCAGGTCATTTGCTTCAAAAGGAAATCAGCAATCTGTATCGGGTGTTGGAACCGCAACGGCCTTTTGTGGGAGTTGTAGCGGGTGCCAAGTATGACACCAAAATCGGACCGCTTAAAGCCCTCTATGAAAAGGTGGATTATCTGATTCTGGGCGGGCTCATGTATAACACTTATCTCTCGGCCAGATACGGCGTTTCCATCAAGGGTGTGTCCGATGAGGACAGGGCCCTGGCCATGGATTTGGTGGAAATGGACAAGGGTGGTGGAAAAATTCTGGAGATGCCCATGCTGGTAGCGACTGAAAGTGTGGAAGAAAGGGCTGCCGGAGACCGCCGCGTGGTGGAAATGGCGCAGTTGAAAGATGGACTTGACCTCCCCTATGTGGTAGATATCCATGAAAAATCATTTGAGGACCCCAAAATCAGCGAAGTCATGGCCTCCGCCCGAACCGTTTTTACCAATGCCGTCATGGGGCTCATGCCGCTTTTTTCTGAAGGTTCGGAAGCCATTTATCGACTTATCTGTAAAAACCGTGAGGCGACCAAGCTTTTTGCCGGAGGTGATACCCTTCAGGAACTCCGGAATCTCTGTCCCGGGATTTATATGACCGGTTTGGACGATCCGAAGACCTACTATTTTACCGGGGGTGGCAGTGTTCTGGCAGCCATCGAACAGGGGAGTCCCTATCGAATGAAACCTTTTGAGGTATTGCTCAAAAAGGAGAATTCATGATCCTGAAGCCTGTTTTCGATCCTGAAAAACAAGGAAGGCCCATGCGGGTGGCCGCGTTCATGTCCGGTTCGGGAACCAATATCAGGCGGCTTCTGGAACATGAGACGTCCCTAAAAAAAAGAAACGAACAGCCCCCTTTTAAGACGGTTTTTATTTTCAGCGACCGGGCGGACGGAACCTCGTCAGGCGAAAAGATTGCTCTGGATTACGGTTTGCCTTATTTCAGTTATGACATTCGTGTTTTCCACGAAAAACGGGGGCTCAGGCGAACGGTACGGAATGAAGCGGGCCTTTCCGCGCGAGCAACCTATGATCGGTTGCCCGAAAAGCTGATTAAGGGGTTTGAGGTGGACGTTGTTGCGCTGGGCGGTTATATGAGCTACACGACGCTTAAAGGGTGTGTGAATGTGCATCCGGCGGACCTTTCCATTGTGACCGGTCATGGGCATCGCAGGTATGTGGGTGACCACGCGGTTCGGGATGCCATCCTGGCGGGTGAAGAGACGTTGCGGTCCTCCACGCTCTGGACGGATGAAGGGGTGGATACGGGACCTCTGCTCATGGTCTCGGAACCGCTCCCGGTGATTCTTCCCGAACCGCTTGAAGCCATGAAGAAGCATCCCGAAAAGCTTGCTTCGATCATCGATGCGCATCAGGAACGGCTCAAGGAAGTGGGCGACTGGAAAATATTTCCACGCACCATCGAATTGATCGCCCGGGGACGGTTTTCGTTTGACCCGGGCAAAGGGGTATATCTGGACGGTTTGCCCGTGCCCCGAGGATATCGAGAACAATGAAACTGAAATCAAGGAGATCCTGCCATGAGTGAATTGATCCTTTGGATGGATAGGGAAATAAACAAAATGAGACGGGATGTAGATCGACTTTTCAAGGAGTCATGGCCCGAAATCGGTGTGGGAATCTTTAAAGCAAAGGTCTCGCAGCAAATTCCCATAGAAACCTATATGACCGAAGACAGCTTCATCGTTCGAGCGATTCTTCCGGGCATCGACCCCCAAAGCCTTGACATTTCGGTTACGGATTACCAATTGAATATCAAAGGCAGCAGAAAAGAAGAATCCGAAACGGATGATGGATATTCCCGTCACATGCAGCGTAAACTCAGGTCTTTTTACCGCTCCGTACCGCTTCCCTTCAAGGTGGCCTCTGAAAATATCAAGGCAACTCTGAAAATGGATGTGCTGACCATTAAAATGACCAAAGCGGATCCTCAAAAAAAGCGCTATATCAAAATTGAGTTCGCCTGATATCGTTGTCATGGCCTGAAAAAGCAAAAAACAGAAGGTTCAGGACTGCAAATAGTCATTTTCATTTTTTAAAATCATTCACCATAAAAGGAGATTGATCCATGCCCAAAAAGACATCGCACAAGGAAGTGCCGACCGATAAACTCAGATGGAGACTTGACCCTGCCACCCTGCCGTTTAAAAGTACCGATGACCTGGAGCCCCTTGATGAAATCGTCGGTCAGAAGCGGGCTGTGGAAGCGTTCAGGTTTGGACTGGGCATCGAGAGCCATGGATATAATGTTTTTGTGACCGGTTTGGCCGGCACGGGGCGGATGTCCACCGTAAGGAAGCTGCTGGAAGAGATGTCACGAAATGAGCGGGTGCCTGATGATCTATGCTACATCAACAATTTTAAGAACACCGAAGCGCCCATATTACTTCGCCTTAAAGGGGGGGAAGGGGCTGCTTTTAAGAAAGATATTCATGATTTCGTGGAGTTATTGAAAAAGCAGATTCCCATGCTCTTTGAAAGCCAGGAATATATTAATACCAAAAAGGAACTGATGGCGGCCTATGAAGCCAGGGGAAAGAGTTTTTTCAAGAACCTTGATGAAAAGGTCAAGGAAGAAGGGTTTACACTGGTGGATGTGCAGGTGGGTCAGATTAAACGTCCCGAAGTGATGCCCCTGGTGGATGGAAACCCCATTCACATCGACCAGGTGGAAGCCATGGTGGAAAAAGGTCGTTTCCCCAAGGATGAATTTGAGCAGATGAAAGAAAAGCACGGGAAACTTCGTGAGCGGGTGGAACAGATTTTCATTGAACTGCGGGATCTGCAAAAGGAGGTCCAGGAAAAAATTGAAGAAATGGATCGCCTTACATTCCTTAACAACGCTTCGGACATGGCAAAACCCTTAACCGAAAAGTATGATCATCCCAAGATCCAGGCCTATTTGAAGGCCATGCTGGAAGATATGGGGGAGAACCTGCAAATCTTTAATCCTCAGCAACAGCAGGCACAGGTTCCGGGACTCATGATCCCAATGGCTTCCGAAGGAGATCGCTTTCAACCCTATCAGATCAACCTTCTGGTGGACAACAGTGAACAGAAATCGTCCCCTGTCATCGTGGAGGATTATCCCACTTATCGCAACATTTTTGGCAGTATTGAGCGGATTGTGGATCGGGCCGGCGTTTGGCGAACTGATTTCAGCAAGATCAAAGCAGGTTCACTTTTGAAAGCCCAAGGGGGCTACCTGGTCATCAACCTGATGGACGCCATTGTGGAACCCGGCGTCTGGCAGGCGCTTAAGAGAGCCCTCAAAAGTGAAAAGTTGGAGATCCAAACCTATGATCCCTTCTATCTCTTTACAACGAGCGGTTTGAAACCGGAACCCATTGATCTGGATATCAAAGTGGTGGTGGTGGCGGATGCCTATCTATATCATCTGCTCCTTTTCTACGATCCGGATATGAGCAAGGTCTTCAAGGTGCGGGCCGACTTCGACACCGCCATGGACAAGAACGAAGAGAGTATTGTTCAGATCTCGCGGTTCATCAAAATGAAAGGCGATGAAGAAAAATTGAAACCTTTTGACCGAACGGCGGTGGCGGTGCTGGTGGAGCAGGCGGTTCGTATGACCGGCCGGCAGGAGAAGATTTCCACCAGTTTTCCCCAATTGACGGATTATCTGCGGGAAGCCAGTTATCTGGCGGATCAGGAAAAAGAAAAAATCGTGCGGGACCACCATGTGGAAAAAGTCCTTGAATCTCGAAAATTTCGATCCGGCATGGTGGAAGAGCACATCCAGGAGATGATCGATCGTGGAACCCTGATGATTGATGTGGCAGGCGAAGCTGTGGGGCAGGTGAACGGTTTGGCGGTCTATTCCATGGGGGATTACGCTTTCGGAAAACCTTCGCGGATTACATGCTCGACCGCCATGGGTCGCGCCGGCATCATCAACATTGAGCGGGAGGCGGACCTTTCGGGCAGCACGCACAACAAAGGTGTTCTTATCCTGGGAGGCTACTTGCGGAAGAAATACGCACAGGATAAACCGCTTACCATGAGTGCCAGCATCGCTTTCGAGCAGTCCTACGGCGGCGTGGACGGGGATAGTGCCTCTTCAACGGAAATCTACGCACTTCTCTCCAGCCTGTCGGAAGTGCCGATCAAACAGTATATTGCCGTAACCGGCTCGGTCAACCAGAACGGGCAGGTACAGGCTATCGGCGGGGTCAATGAAAAGATTGAAGGTTTTTTCGATTGCTGCAGAAAAAAAGGGGCGGACAAAAGCCAGGGCGTCATGATTCCTGAAAGCAACGTGAAAGACTTGATGCTCCGTCAGGATGTGGTGAATGCAGTAAAAGACGGCAAGTTCCACATTTATCCGGTGAGCACCATTGATGAAGGCATCGAAATTCTGACGGGTAAAAAGGCCGGCAAAAGAAAGGCCGATGGCACCTATACAAAAGGGTCCATCAATCAACTGGTGGATGACAAACTGAAATCTCTGGCTGAAGGTCTCAAGAATTTCGCCGGGGACAAAGAGGAAGGGAACAAAGAAAGCAAGAAAAAAGGGTGTGCACAGTGTTCGTAAACACTTTTTCATTCGCCCCCTAACATCACAACCCGAATTTGATTGATATGCAGAAAGAAGATTGGCAGAAACGGGGAACGGGTCACCGGGAGCGGCTCAGACAACGGTTCCTGAATGGGGGCTTGGAACAGTTTACCGATGAAGAAGTGGTGGAGTTTCTGCTGACCCTGGGAACGCCCAGAGGGGATCTGAAAAACGCCGCCAGGGATGCCATGCGGGCATTCGGTACGCTATCCGGTGTTCTGTCTGCGCCCAGGAAGAAGCTTATGGGGATTCGGGGCATCGGAGAGAAAAATGCCCTCTACCTGGGTCTGGTTCATCAGACAGCCAAACGGTACCTTCGGGATCGCATTGCGGGAAAGACCTTTTTCGGATCATCCCAAGCGGTTTTCGATTATCTTTTTCATTCCATGCGGGACCTCAAAAGAGAGGTCTTCAGGGTTTTCTTCCTGACCCGAAAAAATCAAGTGATCACGGATTGTGATCTCTTTGAAGGCAGTTTGACCGGAAGTGCCGTTTACCCCCGTGAGATCATGACCCTTGCCCTCGAACACAAGGCGGCGGGACTTGTGTTTGTCCATAACCACCCTTCGGGGGACCCCGCGCCTTCACCCGAAGATCAGCATTTGACCAGAGACCTGGTATGGGCGGCGATGCTGATGGGTATTCAGGTGCTGGATCACCTGATCATAGGGAACAATCGGTATTTCAGTTTCGCGGACCAGGGGGTTATCAAGGGTTTTGCAGACGAATACCATCAGCGATTCGACAGGCCCTGAATTCTTGACAATTTCGTGTATTTATGGTTGATAGCAGCGGATGTCTGGAGAATGCGAGAGTGGCGGAACTGGTAGACGCGCTGGATTTAGGATCCAGTGGGGTAACCTGTAGGGGTTCGAGTCCCCTCTCTCGCACCAGCATAAAACAGAGGTCTGAATAATGTGCCTTGAAATCAGGAAAATCATTGTTATTTTTTCACCTCACGGTGATGGGTTTTCCGGATTGCAATGGGAAAAGGTAAAACAGGTGCCTGAAATTTACTGTGAAATGTCAAAACGTGAAAGAGGATAAGGAAAACCATGAAAGCCAGTTTGGAAGACATCAGCCAGGTCAAAAAGAAATTATCTGTGGAAGTTGATGCAAAAGAAGTCAACAAAAAACTCGACGACGCCTATGGAAAAATAAAGAAACAGACCAAAATTCCAGGCTTTAGGCCCGGAAAGGTCCCCCGGAAGATTTTGGAGTCCTACTTTGGAAAACAGATAGAGGCGGATGTCGCCAGCGAGCTGGTTAATGAGACTTTCCCGAAAGCGGTTGAAGAAACGGATGCCTTTCCCTTGAGCCAGCCCGAATTGGAAAAGGGACCTGTCAAACTTGACGAGAAATTTATCTATTCGGCAACCATGGAAGTACGGCCGCAATTTGAGGTAAAAGACTATCTCGGTCTGGAAGCTGAAAAGGAAATAGTGTCCGTTACCGACGAAGCGGTTGAAAAAAGGCTCGAACAGATCAGGGAAGGAAACGGAAAACTCGAATCTCTGACAGAACTTCGCCCCGTTCAGGAAGGGGATTTCGTTGTTATCCGTTACCAGGGCTTTGAAGATGACCAACCCCTCGAAGAGATTAAGGATCAGAACTTTTTGTTGAACGTGGGAAAGGGGGATTTCCATAAGAAATTTGACGAAGCGCTCGTTGGGCTCAATAAGGATGACGAGACGGAAATTGTCGTCGATTTCGAGGAAGATTACTTCAATAACAACCTCAAAGGAAAAACCGTTCGTTTTGAGGTTTCCATCATAGACATCAAAGAACGCAATCTTCCGGAATTAAATGATGAATTCGCACGGAATCTCGGTGCCGATTTCAAGGATCTTGAAGGGCTCAGGGAAGAGGTTAAGAAGAACGTTGTGGCGCAGGAAGAAAACCGTGTGGAACAGGATTTGAAACGGAGACTTCTGGGGAAAATTTCCCAAGGGACCGAGTTTGAGCTTCCTCAGGTACTGGTTGACGCAGAAGTGGATTTTTCCGTCAACAGCCTTCGGTCAAATTTTGAGAGGAGCGGATCCAGCTTTGAAAAGGCCGGGATTTCTCCCGCCATGTTGCAGCAACAGTTCAGGCCTTCTTCTGAAAGTCGTGTCAGAGAACGGCTGATCCTGGCTCAGATTGCCAAGCAGGACGATATAACCGTCAGCGATGACGAATTTACGGAGGGACTCGAGAAGCTGGCAAAAGGTATGGGGCAGGAAGTTGAGACCATCCGGAAATATTATGAAGCACGAGGGGAAGTCGATATTTTGAAGGAGCAGATGCTTGAAGAAAAGACCTTGAACTACCTCGTGGAAAAAGCCAATGTCAAGGAAGTGGAAGCCGGGGCCTTAAGCCCGGAAAAAGACGAAAACACCGAAACGGAGGTTCAATAAACCGATTATGTTAATCCCAATGGTAATTGAACAATCAAGCCGCGGCGAAAGGGCTTATGACATTTATTCTCGTTTGCTCAAAGACCGCATCATTTTTATTACGGACCAGGTCGCTGATCCAATGGCGAATACCGTTATTGCACAAATGCTTTTTCTGGAATCCGAGGATCCGGAGAAAGACATTCATATGTACATCAATTCTCCCGGCGGTTCCGTGACCGCCGGACTGGCCATCTATGACACCATGCAGTATATCAAGCCCGATGTGGCGACCATCTGCATGGGGCAGACCTCCAGCATGGCAGCCCTTTTGCTGGCGGCCGGGGCAAAAGAAAAAAGGTACGCGCTGCCCCATTCCAGAATTATGATTCATCAGCCGCTGGGAGGCGCCCAGGGACAGGCCACGGATATTGACATTCACGCCCGGGAAATACTCAAGATCAGGGATAACCTTAATCAGATTCTTGCCGAGCATACGGGTACGGACATTAAGAGGATCCGAAAAGATACCGAGCGTGATTTTTTTATGGATAGCCAACAGGCCAAGGATTACGGTATCATTGACCGGGTTATCCATAAAAGGGAAATTAAGGATTTATTAACCGAAGAAAAATAGGAAGAAAGGCTATGAGCAAGAACGACATTCCCAATGATGACCTGCTGTGTTCTTTCTGTGGAAAAAGCCAGGATGAGGTGAAAAAGCTCATCGCGGGCCCTTCAGTATATATTTGTGACGAATGTATACAGCTCTGTAACGAAATTATTGCGGAAGAATACAATCAGGAAGACGATGAAGGCGGGACACAGCTTCTGAAGCCGGTGGAGATCAAGGAAACGCTGGATCAATACGTCATAGAGCAAGACAAAGCGAAAAAGGTCCTCTCAGTGGCTGTTCACAATCACTATAAACGGATTAACACCAAGGTGGACATGGAAGGGGTTGAGATCGAGAAGAGCAATATTCTGCTCATCGGTCCCACGGGTTCAGGCAAGACACTCCTTGCTCAAACTCTTGCCAGGATCCTGAAAGTCCCCTTCACCATTGCGGATGCCACGACGCTTACGGAAGCCGGCTATGTGGGTGAAGATGTTGAAAATATTATCTTGAATCTGGTTCAGATGGCGGATTACGATGTGGAGTCGGCGTGCAAAGGCATCGTTTATATTGATGAAATTGATAAAATTGCACGAAAATCGGACAGCCCGTCCATTACGCGCGATGTCTCCGGTGAAGGGGTGCAGCAGGCGCTTTTGAAAATCATCGAAGGCACGCTTGCAAATGTTCCGCCCAAGGGGGGGAGAAAGCATCCACAGCAGGACTTTGTCAAAGTGGATACCAGTAATATCCTGTTCATCTGTGGCGGAACTTTTAACGGTCTGGACAGAATCATCAGAAGCCGCATTGGCAGCAAATTGATGGGTTTTGAAGCGGACATTCACGGGAAAGGCGATGTGGATATAAATGAAATCATGGGCCTCGTTCAGCCGGAAGACTTAATTAAATTCGGCCTGATTCCTGAATTCATCGGTCGTATTCCAATTGTGGCCACTTTGAATGAGCTGAGTTTGGAAGCGCTGGTCCGTATCCTCACGGAACCTAAGAATGCCCTCACGAAACAGTACAAGAAGTTGTTTGAACTGGAAGATGTGGAGCTGAAATTCACGGATGGCGTACTTAACGCCGTTGCCGAAGCCGCATTGAAACGAAAATCGGGCGCCAGGGGCCTTCGGGCGATCCTGGAAACGCTGATGCTGGAAATTATGTATGATATTCCCTCAATTCCGGAAATTCGGGAATGCGTCATCAACGAAGAGGTTGTCACCAAAGGTGAGCCTCCACTGCTGTTATACGAAAACCAAGCAAAGTTTGGATAAAATATGTTGAATTCCGAAGAAAAAGAGAGTCAGGACCAAGCCGGTTTTGACGAGAAGTTTTATTACCCCCTTCTCCCTCTAAGAGACGTGGTGGTTTTTCCCAACGTGGTGGTGCCTCTTTTTGTGGGGCGAAAGAAATCGATTAAAGCCCTGGAGTATGCGCTCTCCCACGAAAAGGAAGTATTTCTGTCCGCCCAGGCCGACGCCAACGTGGATGACCCGACACCCAAGGATATTTACGCCTTCGGGACATTGGGGACGGTTCTTCAGTTGCTCAAATTGCCCGACGGCACGGTCAAAGCCCTTATTGAAGGGAAGGAGCGCGGCAGGATCGACAATTTCATGGATAAGCAGGGCTTTTTCATGGTGGAGGTCAGGAAAGCTGAGGAGATTTCCGTTTCCAACAGGGAAACGGAAGCGTTGATGCGCAGTATCAATGCCAGTTTTGAGGAATACGCAAAGCTGAACACCAAGATCGGCAAAGAAATTGTCTCAGCGGTGATGGCCATCGAAGAGCCCGGACGACTGGCTGACACCATCGCCGGCCATCTGGCCATGAAAGTGGCGGATAAACAGAATATCCTGGAAACCATCGATCCCAATAAACGTCTTGAACAGCTCTTCGGCCAGTTGGAAAATGAAGTGGACATCCTTCGCCTCGAACAGCGGTTGAGGACACGGGTCAAGAAGCAGATGGAAAAGACCCAGAAGGACTACTATCTCAACGAGCAGATTCGCGCCATTCAAAAGGAAATGGGGACCAAAGACGACTTTAAGGCGGAATTGGCGGATCTGGAAAAGAAAATCAAGCGAAAAAGAGTATCCAAGGAAGCCCATCAGCGGTTGAAACAGGAATTCAAGAAACTGAAGATGATGTCCCCCATGTCGGCAGAAGCGGCGGTGGTGCGAAATTATATTGATTGGATCCTTGATTTACCGTGGTTTGATAAGAGTAAAAAGAAATTTGATATTGCTGAAGCTGAGATCATTCTAAATGAAGATCATTACGGGCTTGAAAAACCGAAAGAGCGTATTTTGGAGTATCTGGCTGTTCAACGCCTTACGAAAAAAATGAGGGGCCCCATTCTTTGTCTGGTGGGCCCTCCAGGTGTCGGAAAAACGTCGCTTGCCAAATCGGTTGCCCGGGCTACCGGTCGAAATTATGTGCGTCTTTCCCTTGGCGGCGTTCGTGATGAGGCCGAAATCAGGGGCCACAGGCGAACCTATATCGGCGCGCTTCCGGGCAAAATCATTCAGTTTTTAAAAAAGGCAAAAACCAGCAACCCCGTGTTCTGCCTGGATGAAGTTGATAAAATGAGCACTGACTTCAGGGGCGATCCGTCCGCTGCATTGCTGGAAGTGTTGGACCCTGAGCAGAATGTGGCCTTTAACGACCACTATCTGGATCTTGACTATGACTTGTCGGACATTTTCTTTATTACCACCGCCAACAATTTGCATAACATTCCGGGTCCGCTTCAGGACAGGATGGAAATTATCCGGTTGCCGGGTTATACGGAAATTGAAAAATTGAATATCGCAAAACAGTTCCTGGTGAAAAAGCAGATTGAACTGAATGGCCTTTCGCTCGAGAATGTTGCTTTTACCGACAAAGCCATTTTAACAATCATTCGCACCTATACCAGTGAGGCAGGTGTTAGAAATCTGGAACGCGAGATTTCGTCCATTTGCAGGAAGGTGGCCAAAGAAGTTGTTCTGAAAGGGGAAAGTACAAAAATCCATGTCAAGGCCCAGTCCATCAAGAAATATTTGGGCGTTCCCAAGTATCGTTACGGCAGAACTGAAGAAAATGACAGCATCGGCTTGACCACCGGCTTGGCCTGGACGAATGTCGGAGGAGAGTTGCTGCAAACGGAAGTGACGGTGATGCCGGGAAAGGGCAAACTCTCTTTAACGGGAAAACTGGGTGAAGTCATGCAGGAATCGGCGCAGGCCGCTTTGAGCTACGTCCGATCAAAGGCAAGGGCTCTCAAACTGCCGGATGACTTCTACGAAAAGATCGATATTCATGTTCACGTGCCCGAAGGCGCCATCCCCAAAGACGGGCCTTCTGCCGGCATTACGCTGGCCACTTCCATCGTATCCGCCTTAACACGCTATCCCGTTCGCTGCACGCTTGCCATGACGGGGGAGATAACGCTTCGCGGAAGGGTGCTTCCCATCGGCGGACTCAAGGAGAAGATCCTGGCCGCCCATAGGGGTGGCGTCACCAAGGTTCTGATTCCCATGGATAATAAAAAGGATATGGCGGACATTCCTAAGAAGATACTGCGGAAGGTGGAACTGGTTCCTGTTGAGCATGCGGATGAGGTTTTAAAGGAAGCGCTCGTTCTGCCGGAAGACCAGGAATTGTTTGCACCGGAAGCGGATGTGCAGCCTTTTTGCTTCAGTGACTTGGCCAAATCGGAAAAAGAAGTTGATGCGGCTGTTACCGCTCATTAACTGCGATTTTTTGTTGACAGGATCAATCGGACCTGCTAGTTATATCTGACTGAGCTTTGGTTCAGGCGGGTAGCTCAGTGGGAGAGCATCGGCCTTACAAGCCGGGGGTCGCGGGTTCAAGCCCCGCTCCGCCTACCATCTTTTACCAAGGTGAGGTCAAAAGGATTAACCGACCACTAAAAAAGCGGTCGATTTCAATAACACGGGGGCGTAGTTCAGTTCTGGTTAGAACGCCGGCCTGTCACGCCGGAGGTCGCGAGTTCGAGTCTCGTCGTCCCCGCCAGTAATTTCAAGCACTTAGCGTGCTAACCCATACCGGTCGAGGTTGCGGACACCAAATGCTTCTGGAACCGTCATTCCAGGAGCATTTTTTTTGCGATCGATTCCGTGGTTTATATTATCCATTTGCTGATTCACGTTTCTTGAATGGAATAATTTTGGCTTTTTCCAGCCTTTTTGTTCCATCTGTTTCTTTTCTCAATCGGACCACCTTGGTTTTTGGAGGTCGTTTCAGCCCTTCGTTCAAGGCATCACGCACCTGTTCCAAACCAAGCTTTCGGAGGTATCTCTCCGTTGTTTTAGGGTTTTTGTGTCTTAGGACCGCCTGGATATGCGCCAAAGAGTATCCTTTGGCATAGAGTGTCGAAGCGGTCAAGTGCCTGATGGCGTGAAGCCCGAAAGGCTTGACGCCTGCCTTTGTGCATAATTTCTTCATGAATTTCTGCCGGGTGGCAAATGGTTTGCCGTAGCGATCCACCAGGCAGGGCAACGGTTCCAGGCAAACAGAAAGATATTCCGCGTTTACCGGCCGTACCTTCAGCCATTCTTCCAAAGCGATCTTGAGTTCCTCGGTCATGGGAAGCCAGTCCGCTTCTTTTTTGCCCCCCTTTCTTTTGTGGGTCCAGAGCCTTATCTGGTCCCTACTGAAATCGAGGTCCTCGATTTTTATGCCCCACACTTCCCCGCGCCTTGCGTCGAAGGTGTAGCACTATCATCACCCATGGTTTTTTTATTTTTCTTCATTTTTCTTCGATTTTGTTCATACAATCGACGGGTCTCTTTTCCATGGTCTGTATGGCGATATTTTCTCTGGGCCGTCCGGTGCAAACGTCTTTGGCGTATCTTGCGACAGCGTTTCCCACAATAAACCTGACCGCGCCAACACGGCCGGCAGACATGAAAAAGCCGACCACAACATCGGCACCGAACCACTTTTAAAAGGACATCACCCATCATTCCGGCCTTGCAATTGGCCGGAAACACACTTATAAAAAAACTGGTGTTTGTGGCTTCCGGCTCTATCCGGTGGTCAAAAAAAGAAGGCCCGAAGCTGCTACTTCGGGCCTTCCCTATCCATTCTACAAAGTAAATCCAGTTTCCCTCAAAAGCCATGCCTCTGTCATGGAAGAAGAAAACCAAATCCAAAGAAAATAGATTTTAAAAAGTCTTTTGAAAAGTAAATCTACATAAGCGACCCCTTTACCGCCATATGCGGTCCCTCATCAGCCGCCGCACAAGGGGAACTAAAAAACCGCCGGTGACACCTTATGAGCATGAGAGTTGCGGAATCGCGCGGTTTTCGAGAAAACACATATTTTGGGGCCGCGACGCAATCATGAACAGAAAAATTTTAACATCCGTCAAAAGAGAGGCACCCTTTCGAGTGCCCTATTTTGATCCAAAAGGCGAGAGTGAAAAAACACGATCAGTACAAAAATAGAATTCAGCTTCAATAAAATTACCCGGATGGAGGGACTGGACGAACTTGCATCTCTATTGTTTCCGGGCAATAAAAATCATCAGAAGGTGTTCCTGGCAGTCTTTATTGAGTTGAAATACGCAGACAACGGCTTTTTATCCAATCTGATCTTGGCCGCTAACGAAAACAGAACCAGTTCTGCTAATCGTAACGGAACCGGTGATTGCGCGTTGTTCTGTTGCTTCTGCAGAATAAACTGGAATGTGAGAGGCGGTGTTTTTTGAGAAGAGGTCTTGAAAAGGGTTTTTTTCTTATAGGTTTACAGATAATTGAAAGCCATGTGGCATCATGAGGTTTGAGAGGGTTTAGATCGGCTTAGAAAAATGGATTAGCCGGCATCTGTTTTTCTGAGAGAAGGCCCATCGATATGAACATTGATGCACCGATGGTTGAGGCGATCCAGCAGAGCATCGACCATGTCCTTTGGTTCAAGGAGGGAATACCATTGTTCAGGCTGGAGATTGGTCGTAATAATGGTGGGCCGCCCGGCTTCATATCGCTCTTTCATGAGTTTGAAAAAGGCGTTCATTTGCTCCTTTTTCAGGGTCAGGTATCCCAGTTCATCGAGCAACAGCAGATCATATCGGCACAGGGCATTGAGTAGTTTGGGGGTGGATCGATCGGCGAGAGAGGCATAGAGTTGATCCAGCAAATCCTGAACATTATAAAAACGCCCCCGGTACCCGGCAATAATGGCTTGACGGAGTATGCCGACGGCCAGGCCTGTTTTCCCTACGCCGGTCTTTCCGTGAAATACGATGTTTTCTCTTCGATTGATGAAATCAAGGCCGGACAAAGTCATCATCCGGCTTTTCCGGACTCCGGGCTGAAGATCAAACGGAAAGGAGTTGAGGGTCCAGTCCCATGGGAGCCGTGCAATCTGAAGCCGATAAGTCATGCTCCGCTCCTGCCGGAAACGTAATTCCTCAGCCAGGAGGTTGTATATGACCTCGTAAACGGAAAGCCCGTTCTTTTCGGCCAAAGCCAACTGCTCATCGAAGGTCTTCACCATGCCTTTAAACTTCAAGTCAATGAGTAATTGCTCAATTTTCTTTTTCATGACAGATCAAAAAAGTCACCCGCGGTATAATCGAGGATGATGTTTTCCAGACGGGACAGATCAAAAAGTCGATACTTAAGGGCCTGTCTTACGGCTTTGAGAAAAGGCTCACCGGGATAAGTCCGTTGCAGATGCAGCAGACGGCGTAACTTGACCACGCCACGACCATGGCTTCTTTTCTTCAGTTCGGCCACATACGCATCCAGAACGGCATCATTTCCCACCAACAGCTGTTCTTCTTTTGAAGGGACCCGGGCATCCTTTTTTCTTCGAATCGGAACATGATGTCCCGGCACAGTTGTTCGCGTATCACGTTTATCCAGAATACGGTCATGTTCCGCCACGTTCCGGCTTTTGTCATAAACGATGACCTTGCGCCAGTGTTTCTGAACTTCCAGGGATTTTCCAATCAGTGCTTCAGGGACGGAATAACGGTTGGTGTCCAAATGCACATTCCCTCGA
>ADZZ01000306.1 GCA_000179315.1 delta proteobacterium NaphS2 | reverse complement strand
GCTTTTCATCCGTTTGCCTTTGCCAGTTCGGCGGCTTTTTCCACATACCTTGCCGGGTAGTGCCGGACCAGATTGATCAGGCCATACATCCGGCGCTGGCCGCTTCGGCCTTCTTCGGTAAACCACGTTTCACACAATGAGAATGTATGGGGTCCAATGGCTTCGGCCCGTGCCAGCAACCTGTCCGTTTGCCGGGAGGGATTAAAAATTCGGTCCCGCGGTTCCATCAAAAGGGACCCCGGCATACGACCCTTTGGATGGCGGCGAATCACTTCCATCCGTTGAGGGTCCAGGATTTCGATCTCTTTGTCATAGACCCTTACCACCACCTGACTGTAAAGGGGCGCCGGATTGGCGGCGTAGTAACAATTGTCCAACTGGATGGTGCCGTCATCGTAAACCGTCCGGATTTCCTGTCGAAAATACACAAACGGCGACAAGGGCAAAGGCAGAAGGCAGGGTTTTTCCTCCTGGAACATTTCTTCAACCTGTCTTTTGGCCCGGCCATGAATGCGAGGCGCCGCCCAGCGCTTTTCCCAATGCATGAGCCAATCATTCTGAACGTCAATACAATCGAATTTCCGGCCCTTCAGGGCGGTATTCTGTGTGTACTTAACCCCGTTTTCCACCGTCCCTTTTCGGTTCGGATCCTTCACCCTTGCCGGGTCTGCCGCAACGTCGTAATGAGACAACATCGCGGCATATAACGTATTAAGCTCGGGATCATAAATATCAGGCTTGATCACGCCTTCCTTAAGGTTATCCAAGGCTACATATCCCGGGCATCCGCCAAAATACCGGAATGCTTCCTCATGCAGCCTGCACCATGTTTCCTTGCTCGATTTCCACACCACTTTCCGGAAGGCCCGCCCGGAATATTTCAACACCATGACAAACAAGCGAGGCCGGCGATGTTTTCCGCTGTCATGAAGCGTCGGCGCTCCTGTTCCATAGTCAACCTGGGCCTCTTCTCCGGGAAGAAATTCAAGTCGGTCAAACTGACGCGGGTCCTTTTTTTTGAGTCTTCGAACGAACCGCTTTACGCTGTTGTATTGATGCGTGAATGCGAACAGTTCCACCAGGTCCTGGTAGATGGCCATGGCGTTTCGACCCAGCCTCAGTTGTTCTTCAATCCACTTTCGATGCGGTTCGCAGGCCGAACCATTCTTCGGAGGGTTCTCCAAAGCCGGTGGCCGGGGTGGGGGATTTTGAACAGGAAGAACCGAAGACCCGGTGTCCACCCCTTCTAAAGTGGGGTAGATTGAAGACTCAGTTTCTTCAAAAATTGCCCGATGATGCAGCTGAGCATATCTCCGGATGGTTTTTCGGTTGATCCCGGTCTTCCGGTTGATCTCGCGTTGACTGAGTCCCTTTTCCAGTAATGTTATGACTGTTGCTTTCAAATTCGGCTTCAAAACGTTCATCCTTCCTTCCCCCATTCGTGGATTTCACAAATGGGAGTAGTTACGTTCTGTCGCCTTTTTCAGCAATCTCTACTGGAAAATCAGACTGGCTGGGTGGGGGATTTTGAGGTGGCCACAAGTGGGGGATTTTGGGTGGCCATCAGGGGATGACATTTCTATCGTTCCATTATGTCTGACAGGAGTAACATCATAAGATACAGAGGGTAGGGCTAAAAAATCGACACCGGTTCCGGAAAAAGAATGCCGGTGAGCATGGATAACAAGATGACCAGGAGCAGTATGAGATCATTCAGTCTGAACACGATTGGTCATGGCCTTCGGCAGGCCTTGTGAAAATGATACTGTATTGATCTTCATATCCCGCAAAACAGGCCCGGCAAGTTGTCTCGTCTTCTTGCGCCTGCTCATCGGGTCCTTTTTCCTGAGTGGGAAGCGGTTCAACGTGCACCTGAAATCCCAACTCTCTGTACATTTCAACCGCTTCGGTGAGCCGGGGTTCGGCAGCGGCGAACCGCCTTTGCCAACCCTGGTTTTCCAAAGTTTCGGTGATGGTTTTTTCACATGTCATTCATTAAATAAAAGCGTCACGCGAAGCCGCCGGGCCGTAAAAAAATAACGACGCTCAATACGTCGCAATTTTACGACGTCGCGTGAGAAATGCTTTTCCTTTCTACAAAAATAAGCGTCTTTCCGGCAAGCGCCGGCAAAGAAGAATCCGTTGATGCAGACGCGTTTAAGCATCTCGGGAGTGAACGCCGGTTGATGGTGAATCCGATCGGTTCTTGCCCTGGTTTTCCATCATCCAAATCCGGTATTCGGAAAGGAGATGGTGAAAATCCTTTGAGTGTAACCTTTTTCGCTGAGCTGAACTTATTCTCTATAACCTATTGAAATTGTTTAAAATCAAATAGCTGGACATTCTCTCATTCGCGAATTAGACTATTGGTGAAAAAGAGTAGCCAATATCTTGAGCGGAGGGGAAAATGCCAGCGTATTCAATGGAAGAAAGTCTACTTGAAGGTCATGTGGAAGTCAAAAAACTTTTTGAATTTGTTGAGGATAATGCTGCGTCTATGGACGCATACACGATGGAGCAGAACATCTTTTTCAAAATTCTTGCAATTGGTCTGTCTGCCATGAAAGGCTATTTTGCTCAGAAAGGTACCGGAGACGTAGGAGCTTCCTTGGATTTGGAGGACGGAACCGTATTGAAAAGGCAAAAGTCGCCTTCTGACAGGAATTACTTTTCGGTTTTTGGCAAACTTTCGGTTCCGCGCACCTGCTATCGAGCAGATGGTGTTAATGGGGTAATGCCATTGGATGCTCAGGCAAATCTTCCTGAAAGAAGCTACTCGTACCTTCTCCAAGAATGGATGGATCTTTTGAGCATTCGAGATTCTTTCGGAGAATCCTCTTGCACCCTGCAAAAACTGCTGAACTTGAAAATACATCCGAGCCGTTATGAAGTTGTAAATCAGGAATCATCAAATAGCTACGATGAATTTTATGAGAGTAAGGAGCCTCCGAGTCCGGAAAGCGAAGGCAGCGTTCAGGTAATTGGTTTCGATGGAAAAGGCGTTCCTGTCATCAAGCAAGAGGCTGCCAAGATACAGGCCCGGCTTGGAAAAGGAGAAAAGCGCCAGAAAACAAAAGAAGCCATTGTAGGGGTCAGTTATACAGTTGATCCCAAGGTACGAACACCTCGTGAAGTTGCCGAAAATCTCGTTTATCCGGAAAAAAGCAAAGAAGAAACAGATACCCCGAATAAACAAGATGTTAAGGCATCTCCCATACGCGCATCAAATCCTCGTCGAATAGCCAGTTTGAACGATCCAAGAAAGACGTCATGATGGAAATTTTAAAGGATGCTAAAGTCAGGAACCCCGATAACCGAAAATCTCTTGTAGCGGTCATGGATGGTGCACTGTGCCTATGGTCTCTATTGAGCACCGTGTTGGCTGGTGTGAAATGGGTGGGTATTTTGGACATTATACATGTCGTAGAATACCTTTGGAAAGTGGCCAATTCCTTGTATGGTGAAAACACCCGCGAAGGGAAAAAATGGGTATATGACCATCTGATGGCAATTTTGCAGGGCCGTGTTGGAAGAGTTATTGGAGGCATGAAACAGATTTTGAACAAAAGAAAAAAGTTAAAGAGCGGTCAGAAAAAAGCCTTGAGAGAAACCATCAAGTATTTTGAAAATCACCGCCAATGGATGCGCTATGATGAGTACCTGGCCTCTGGATATCCGATAGGAAGCGGCGTCGTAGAGTCCACTTGCGGACACACCGTTAAAAAGCGAATGGAAGGAACAGGTCGCAGGTGGTCAATTAAAGGTGCCGAATCCACGCTGCTTTTGCGGTCCGTCTATACCAGCAATGATTGGGATGTTTACTGGGAGAACCATCGTCAGCAGGAGCAAAAGCGGCAATACGGCAAAATCCTACCGCTTTTGGCATGCTCCGACGATTTTTCCAAGAATAAAGCGGCATAGAATCCCGACGAAAAAAGGTTACACTCAAATCCTTTCTTGGTTTCAGGTGTTCCGGGGGAAAACAGACTTTCAGTTTTTCTTTTTCCACAAAACTTGAGGAAATCGTCGATTCCGTGAACCAGGGCTGACACAGGACCAGGGAGCCGAAGGTTTCGCAAAGGCGTTCGAGTAGATTGCTTTCAATGCATGTGTGCGGAAAAAAAACGGTGGAAGGCAAGGGCTTTTAATCCTCCTTCAGTTCAACGATGTCTTCGTAGTAATCCAGGGCACCCGGATTGCTCAGCGCATCTTTGTTAAGAACCGGTTGTCCTTCAATGGTTTTCTTTACAGCCAGTTCCACCTTCTTCATGTTCAGGGTGTAGGGAATGTCCGGTACGGCAACGATTTTGGCCGGTACATGGCGCGGAGAGGCATGGGTTCTCAATGTCGTTTTGATCTGCTTTTTCAGATCCTCGGTCAGTTCATGGCCTTCCGCCATTTTGACGAAAAGCACCACCCGGACATCATTCTTCCAATTTTGGCCCACCACCAGGCAGTCGGCGATTTCAGGGATCTGCTCCACCTGGCGGTATATTTCAGCGGTCCCGATACGGACACCCCCGGGATTCAGGGTGGCATCTGAACGCCCATAAATAACCACGCCTCCCCGGTTATTGATTTCAATGTAATCGCCGTGTCGCCAGACATTGGGATAAACGTCAAAATAGGCGGCATGATATCGTTCACCGTTGGATCGTCCCAGAAATAGATGGGCATGCAGGGGGCCGGAGCCGTGCACACCAGTTCACCCTGCTGGTTGATGACCGGTTTTCCGTTAATATCGAATGCTTCCACCTTCATGGCCAGCTGTCGGCACTGAAGCTCGCCGGCATAAACAGGACCCATGGGGTTTCCGCCGGCAAAACAGCCATTGATGTCAGAGCCGCCCGATATGGAGGCCAGTTGCAGATCGCTTTTCACTTCATCATAGATGAATTCAAAGCCTTCCTCGGAAAGAGGTGACCCGGTGGACATGACGGCCTTCAGGGGTGACAGGTCATATTCCTTACCGGGTTTTACGCCGGCATTCTGCAGAGCTGCGATATAGCCGGCACTGGTGCCGAAAATATTAATCTTTTCATCCTGGGCCATTTTCCAAAGGGCGCCCGGTTCGGGATGAAACGGATTGCCGTCAAAAAGGACGAGGGTGGCTCCCACGCTGAGCGAGCTGGTAAGCCAGTTCCACATCATCCACCCGCAGGTCGTAAAATAGAAAATGGTGTCTTCACGCTTCAGGTCTGCATGAAGCAAGAGCTCTTTCATGTGGTGGATCAGAATGCCGCCGGCGCTCTGAACCATGCACTTGGGCAGGCCCGTGGTGCCGGAGGTGAACATGATGTAAAGGGGGTGGTCGGCGGGAAGTTGCTCAAACGAAATATCGCCGGGCGCATACCGGTCTTTGATGTCATCGTAGCAAACGGCATTTGGAACATGGCCGATTTCGGGGTCTTTTTGGACATAGGGGGCCACAATGACCTTTTCGATGGAGGGCAAATCTTTTAATATGTCGGCCACTCGTCCCAGGGAATCGAAATTTTTGCCCTTGAAAAGGTATCCGTCGGCGGTAAAAAGAACTTTCGGTTTGATTTGTCCGAAGCGGTCCAGCACGCCTTTGATGCCGAAATCCGGTGAGCATGAGGACCAGGTGGCGCCGAGGCTGGTGGCTGCCAGCATGGCGATGGTGGTTTGGGGCATGTTGGGCATGAAACCCGCCACGCGGTCACTGGGACCCACCCCCAGTTCCTTCAGGTATTGCGCCAGTTGTGAGACTTCATCATAAAGCTCCCCATAGGTCATTTGGGTGCTGTCACGGCTCTCCCCCTTGAAGATGAGGGCAACGTGGTCGTCCCGGTATCGAAGCAGGTTTTCCGCGAAATTGAGCTTGGCTCCCTGAAACCATTTGGCGCCGGGCATCTTTGAAAGGTCGTCCACGATCTGCTCATAAGGCGCCGAGGCTTTAATTTCCGCAAAATCCCACATGGACGTCCAGAAATCCGGAATATTGTCAATGGACCACTGGTAAAGCTGGGCGTAATTTTCAAAATTCTCGTTGTATTTCTTGTTGATGAGCCCCATGAGCCTGTAGATGTTGGTATTTTTGATCCTCTCTTCCGATGGTTGCCATAACAGTTTCCCCATTTTTTACTCCTCTCGCCGTTCTGATGTTGACATGTTCACCAGTGGCGTTTTGTTTCAGTTGATTGCCCGGCAAGATGAATAATGACAACAAACCGGGCGTTAGTGAGGCCCAGAGGTATCATCTCCTTATGACGGCTATTTTTGACTTCATACTGAGCAAATAAATTGACGTTTGGGAATCAGTTTTTGGATTTCAGCAGAGTTCAGGTCTCGTTTTACGTGTGTTGACAGTAATTTGATTTTTGAAACCAAGTCCAGCGTTTCGGTTTTGGTCAGGAATATGTTTCGTTTTTCCAGAAATTCGTTAAGTGCTCCGGCTCCTGAATGCTTGCCGATAACAAACGCGGTTTCTTTTCCTATTTCATTTGGATTGAACGGTTGGTAAGTTAACGGATCTTCTTTCAGGCTGCGACAGTGAATCCCCGACTCGTGCGAAAAAGCCATTTCGCCGGTTACAGGTTTTGAAACAGACAATTTTCTGCCGGAGATTCTTTCAACATAAGCGGAAAGTTCCGTAAGCAGTTTTCCATCGAAATTCAAATTGATTCCGTACGAATATTTCAGCGCAAAAATGACTTCTTCCAAAGGTGCATTTCCGGCCCGCTCGCCCAGACCGTTTACTGTCAAGCTCACCGATGAAGCTCCGGAAGTCAGAGCTACTGCATGATTTGCCGTGGCCATTCCCAAGTCATTATGCCCGTGAAATTCAAAATCGGGTTCAGGAAATGAATTGGAAAGCATTTCAAAAAGGTTCTGCACACTCAGTGGATTCATAATTCCAACCGTGTCCGCAATTCGAATCCGCTGCCCTCCATAAAATTTAACGGCAGAAATATATTCTTTCAAAAAATGAACATTAGCGCGTGAAGCATCTTGTGCACCCACTGCAACAAAGTCAAACCAGTCAGTTGCCATCTCCATGATTTCAGGCAGAGTGTTCATCACCCAGTTCCTGTTTTTTTCCAATGCATTCAGTTGGACATCGGAAACCGGAAATGAAAGGTTAACACGTGATGCACCTGTGTTCAAAACCGCTTCCAAATCGGCTTTTGTTGCACGAGCCCAGCAAGTCGATTGAAATGAAAACCCCTGGTTGATTAAGCATCGGATATCACTTTGCTCCGCTTTACTGATAGCTGGTGTGCCGATTTCAAGTTCGGGAATACCTATTTGATCCAGTCGTCGGCCAATTTCAATCTTTTCCTGAAGGGAAAATACCACACCCGGAGCTTGTTCGCCGTCGCGGAGTGTGGTATCAATTATATGCGGAACCGCCGTATCCATCATGGTAACCTGCTTTTATTTTGAATACCCCCCAATTGTCGTTGATCAAGGGCCGGTTGATTGAAACAGATTCATCAATTCATGAACATTCTCCGCCGGCGTGGCATAAGGGACCGGTCCGTCGGTTGTCAGAAAGAAACCTCTCCTCTTTTTTGGCACGGCCTTAAGGACGGTCTCCCTTAAGAAATCCTTAGTCCCTGACAGGGCGGCTTCCGGGATAGCCCACCCCAAACATTTTCCGTTCTTCTCGGCAAGATCGGCCAGATTGCCCAGGTCGGTGTCCCCCGAAACGATTATGCCCTTCGCATCAAATTCAAAGATATCTTCAATGGTTTCGCTCGGATGTGAACCTACAAAGATGATAAAATATATATTAAAATAATCAACCACATTGAACAATGTTCGATAAAAGGGCTTTACCAGTTTCAGTGTTTCGGAATTCAGCTTTGATAGTAGGGTATCATATATTAGTATGCCGTCAACTTTCCTCTCGCAATAGCATTTGCATAAACGGATACAGATGGTATTGGCATGCCTGATAACGTCATAAGCCTCACTGAAATCATCACTAAGGTTTTTATTAAATGTCTCACCTGCCAGATGTTGAGATAAGGTTAAGGGTCCTGTCAGGACACTTATGATATCGGTTTTGTTTCCCATCACCATCTGCAACCTTTTCGTCGTCTCCAATACGGCCGGGATCCTCCCCATGTTTTCAATATCCGAGAGGGGCAACTGATCAACCGCTATTCCATCCTCTAAAGGATGCGAGGTGACCCCGGGCATTTCACATTCTCCGGGCCAATTGAGTTGACATCCGCAGGCATCGGCTTCCAGAGTACAATCGACGACATTGAAGATCCCGTCATAGCCAAACAACTTATGGGCCTTCTGCAAAGCAATAGCCATCTTGGTGGGATTGGTGAGCAACTCTTTTAGCGAAATCGACTGGATTCTTGCTGCCATTGAGTACATCATGGGCAGAAAAGGAATCCTCTCGACGTTTTCAAAGGACCAGAATCGTCTCATATAGTCATTTCCCATCTGTTCTATCTCCTCGTTTTTCTTTGCCGGAATGTAAAGGCACGCCGGACTGAATCAACAATCCTTATTACCTTCACTCCCAACATCTGTTTTGTTTGAACTTCCATTTAACCCGAAGCTATAAATCATCCCTCATTTTGCGTCAAGCTAAAGGATACCGGGCAAAAAGAGAGCCAGTTGAGGAAAAATTATCATGAGAGCGATACAAATCATTACCGCAAGGAGGAAAGGGAATATACCCCTGAATATAACCTCAAGGGGGACATCTCTTGCCACACCGCTAATGACGTAGACGTTTAGTCCGACAGGCGGCGTTATGACCCCCATTTCAACTACCAGAGCCACCAGGACGCCAAACCAGAGTGTGTCAAAGCCCAACGCTTCGATCACCGGAAGGAAAATTGGTATGGTAAGGAGAACCATTGACAGAGACTCCATCACACAGCCGAGCAACAGGAGGGTAAGGATGACGACGATGAGTATCAGGTACCGGGGCAGGCCCAGACCTGCCATCCAGCTTGCCAACTCAGTGGGCAGTCTTGTGACGGACAGGAAATAACCGAAAATCATGGCACCGATGACTATGGCAAAAGCCATGGCCGAGGTTTGAGCGGCCTGCTTGAGAGATGATAAAAATTCCCGCCAGCTAAGTCTCCTGCTGGCAAAGGCAAGAAGGAATGCTCCGGAAGCCCCGATTGCGGCCCCCTCGGTAGCCGTAAATACACCTGTCCAGATACCGCCCATGACGATTCCAAACAGCAGCAATACCTGCCAGGTACCTTTGAAAGAGCCTATTTTTTCCCTGTTGCTCACTTTTGGTATGGGAGGCGCCAATCGGGGATTGTGTCGCACCTGGACATAAACACTGAGCATAAGCAAGACCGTGAGAAGGAGACCTGGCAGGATGCCGGCTGCAAAAAGCTTCCCTATGGATTCTTCGGCGAGAATGCAATAGATGATAAAGATCGTGCTTGGAGGGATCAGGATGCCCAAACCACCTCCGGCGGCAACCGATCCCGTAGCCAGTGAAGGAGCGTATTCGTACCTTTTCATTTCCGGGAGGGCCACCTCTCCCATCGTTGCTGCTGTGACGACACTGGAGCCGCTGATGGCGGAAAAACCTGCACATGCCCCGATTGTGGCCATAGCAAGACCTCCCGGCAGATGTCCCAGCCATTTATGTGCGGCCCGATATAAGTCTTTTGTGAAGCCCCCGTACATGGCGAATTGCCCCATCAGAATAAAGACCGGAAGGACGCTCAGATTGTAAGCGGCGGTAGTGCTGTAAGGGACGATCCCCATGATGCTGAGACCGGCATCCATGCTGATCAGATAACATGATCCCACAAAGCCAACCAGCCCCATTGCAAAGGCAACCGGCATTCCGGAAGCCAAAAGCATAAAAAGAGCCCCAATCCCGATTACACCTGTTGCGACCGGACTCATCTGGTTACCGCCTGGCCCAAGGCTTCGAGAAAGTCTGCAAAAAGTATGATAACAAGCACTGCGCTGCCAAATGCCACTACAAAAAGAAAAGGGAAAATAGGTACGTGAATGATTGAGGAGGTGAGGTCTTGCTGCCAGTAGATCCTGGCCTGCACAAATCCCCTCCACGCCATTATCAGGATCAGGCCCATACTCAGAAAATGCGTCGCGCTGTCAATAATTGATCGAGCCCGTTTGGGCAATAGAGAAACGATCAGCGACACATTGACATGCCCCCTGTTGGAAGCGGTGTAAGCCAGCCCAAAAAAAACCAGGACGCAGAGCATGAATTCGGTTACCTCGTAAGTGCCGCGAATCGGTCGGTTAAACAAGTAACGCAAAATAATATCAACGGTCGTAAGAAAAGTCACTCCCAGTAGCGTCCACGCACCCACGGCACTCATGTATTCGCTTATCGGAGAAAAGACCCTCCGTATCAGGAGAGCAATTTTGATTAACCACATATGCGACTAAGGCCTCTTTTCGCTTTCCTTCATAAGACGAAGCGTCTCACCCAGAACCGCCTTGCCGGGTAACCCTTTTGCCTCTGTGTCAGCCACCCATTTATCCCACAATGGATGAGTCTTCGCGCGCCACCTGTCTATCTCCTCGGGTGAGAGATATATGAGTTCATGTCCTTTCGCCTTTACAAATTCAATGGCGTCTTTGTCCCCTTTGTCCCAGTTCCCGGCATTTAGAACCGCCGCTTTCACGCTTTCCTCTTCTATTATCCGCTGAATGTCCGGTGGTAAGGAATTCCAGACCTTGAGATTCATAGCCACGCAGAAAGGCGCATACATATTCTCCGCACCAATCGTATGATACTTGGTCACCTCATAAAGCTTGAGCGACTTCAGTGCTTCTTTCGGCATGTACATAGCATCAACGGTTCCCTTTTCCATGGCGATGTACATGTCAGGGGCGGACATGGCCACCGGCGTAGCCCCCAATGCTTCCACGGTCGCAGCCAAAGGCCCGGGTGCCCTCACCAGCATTTTTTGGATGTCCTCCAGCCTGCGAATCGGTTTCTTGTTCGAGCTTAAGCCGACTGCGCCACAGGTATGCAGCCACAGGACCTTTACTTCCGAATACTCATCCCGCATCTGTGAAAATTTATTGAACAACTCCTGATAGATACGGGTACCATCCTCTGCCGATACCGAACCGATAAAGGGCAGGAAGAGGACCTCGCTTAAAGGAAATCGGCCGGGACTATATGCGATAGATGCAAAGGCAATATCCGCGATGCCCGAGACAGCCGCGTCATAGTTATCCTTGGCCTTGCACAGCGTTTGGGCAGGGTAAAATGTTATTTTGATCCTCCCCCCCGTGCGTTCCTCCACCGCTTTTGCCCAAGGTTCAAATCCAGCTGCTTGAATCGGATGCCGAGCCGGGGCAAAGTGACTGAACCTCAGTTCCTTTGGGTTGGCCGGCGTCGGCATTGCATCGCCGGCGTAGCTATCCGTGAAAAATGCCAACGCCAAGATCGAGGCGCACAAAAGTACCCAACCCAGCCGTTTCCCGTCTCCTATTGTTCTCATTTTTCACCTCCTCTTAGAATGCCGGTTCAATATAAAATCAATCTCTTCGCCCATAGATAGACACGGCAGCATTAAGAGAGCCAATGACACCTCCGGCATTATGAGCAAGGCCTAACCTGCAGTTCTTTACCTGGCGTGGTCCTGCCTTGTCTTGTAATTGCTTATATATCTCATAGGTCATTCTGAGGCCGCTGGCGGATAATGGGTGGCCAAAGCATTTTAGACCGCCATCTGTATTAACGGGCAGATCTCCGTCCAAGGCAAAAGTACCTGCCTCAACGTCTTCCCGGGCCTTTCCTTTGGGACTGAAGCCCAACTCTTCATAGAGCATCAACTCATGGATTGAAAAACAGTCATGAACCTGGGCCAGGTCTATCTCCTTTCTCGGGTTCTTTATGCCCGCCTGTCTATAGGCAAAATTGGCGGCCTCAATATTCTCCTGGATATGTAAAAAATCATAATCATCCTGAAGCGTTGCCTGTCCTGCGCCGGAATTGAAACCAAACGCTTTTACCAGTACGTAATCATCTCTGAAGTCCTTGGCCATATCCGCCCGCACCACGATCGCGGCAGCGCTGCCGTCACTGATGCCACAACAGTCATAGAGACCCAGGGGATGGATCAGCATGGGAGCCTTTAGCACATCTTCAACGGTAATCTCGCGCCTGAGATGGGCCTTGGGGCTCAATGTCCCATTATGATGACTTTTTACGGAGACTTGTGCCAGTATCCTTTTCCCTTCCTCAATATCCCAGCCACGGTCATGAAAATATCGGATGGCTATCTCCGCGAACATATTCGCTGGTGGTGTCTCCGGCATCACCTTGCTGCTATCTATCGGTTCGGGGCCCGCTATGCCAAAACCGGTTGCCCGGTCTTTCAGCTTCTCAACACCACACGCCAAGGCAATATCGCATGTCCCGGAAGCGACTGCATAGCAGGCATTGGCCAGTGCATGAAGCCCCCCCGAGCAAAAATTTTCCACTCTGGTGATCGGTATGTACTCTAATTTTAAAGCATTGGACAGACGCGATCCGGTAGAGCCCGATACCAGACTTGCAAACCAAGCCGCCTGAATATCTTTGGCCTCGATCCCTGCGTCCTCAAAGGCCTCGAAACAGGATTCAACGATCAGTTCGTAGGGCCCCTTGTCCCACCGTTCGCCGAACTCCGTGCAACCCATTCCTATTATCGCTACTTTATCTTTTATACTCTCCATGGCATTTGCCTCCAATAATGATGCCCTTTACAAAATTATTCCCTCAGCGGTATACACTTCCAGGAATAAATAGTTGTGCCTTCTCTGAAATCCATCTTCCTGAAACTCATCGCTACAGGCATGTCTGTTTTAACTTTCGCCGCTTCGACATCAGACATCAGACACTCGATTCTGCCCCCGCCTTCAAAATTGACGATCGCAGTAATGATCGGCATCACAAGCGCCCAAGTCGTATGATCAATGGAATATGTAAACAGGTTGCCTTTCCTATCAGAAAGGCGTATTTTTTCAAACTGATCCCTGTTATGGCATTTGGTACAGACACTCTGGGGAGGATACTGGATGGTCCCGCAGACATCGCATTTCACCCCGTACAACCTAAGATTTCGCTCACGCTCCCTCCACAGGGCCGGCGGAGCGGTTATCCCAAATGGACGGGGGGGTCGCTCAACAGGCAACAAACCACGCCATTTTGCATAAATGGTGTAGTCATCAATGATCTCCTTCGAGTTTAGATATCCTTTTATCCCACTGATTTTCCGTTTATTTTCCATCGAGCCCGTTATGGCCAATGCCATGGCATCGGCCCCGTTGCCGTAGCTTAATAACAAAAACACGTCACCTTTTTTGGCATCCTCCAAGGCCGCCGCCAGCAACATGAGAGCATAGGCCGCGCCGGTTTCCCCCACCTCAAGCGATAAAGAATCTTGAAGCTGTGTCTTGGTATCGAACCCCAGGGTTCTGGCCAGAGCCACCTGTGCCCTCGGTTCGGGAATGCCGAATAAGGTTTTGGTAAAGTCCTCTTTGCCGAGACTGAAGCGTTTCATTAATCCGGTAACCGCCTCCCCGCAAACCCTCGAGTAGCCTTCGGTTGAAACGAATCGCCCCTCTGCTGAACGGATAAACCTGTCCTCTTCGCTACGCCAGATATCCATGATCTCATCCGACAATGAATAGGATCCAGTGACCTCGGCAATAACATCCTCGGAATCGCCAATCAAAAATGCAACCGCCCCATCCCCGCAACTCAATTCCCAACTCGATCCGGGTGCTCCCAGCCTGCAGTCTGCAGCCACCACCATTACTTGTTTTGCAGAGCCGGACTTTACGGCATCTATTGCCGCCCTCAGTGCAATGGTCCCTGCCCTCAGAGAATCGGTAAAATCAGCGGTGATGATATCCCGACGCAGGTCAGCCGCTGTGGCCACGATCCCAGCCCCAAGTTTTTCTTTATAGGGCGGGGTTGTGGTGGCAAGAAAAATACCATCCACCTCCTGGCGATCGGTGCCGCCCAGACAGTCCAGAGCCGCCGCCACAGCCATCGTGATACTATCTTCATCAGCACCGGCAATGGCCTTCTCACCGCGTAAGCCATCGCGTATTGCCGCCCGACTTAGTCTCCAAAATGGGATATAACACCCACAAGAAATTATACCAACCATTATTGAACTCCTCCTTCAACGTATTCACTTCTTAGACAATATTTTCGGCATTGTAATTTCAGGTACGCCCTATCATGCCGTTCCCTGTTGGAGTTGGGCCAAGATCCTTTGCTTTTCATCTTCAACCATCGAGGAATAAAGCAATAAGACCTTTTCTCCTGACTTCATACTGTCGATGATAGCGTTCGCGGCAATCCGTCCGGTAATGAGGGCCGTCGTTATCCCTTCGCAAAAACCGCCGAGGAACCCCGCCGCTTCACCGGCAAGGAGCACCCTATCCTTTCCCAAATCAAAGCGGTTCTTGTAACTTCCCGCGTTCATTATACATCCGCCACTCCGAACTCGCCTGTCCAGTTTAAGGCCATGCGATTCCTTCAAATAATTCAGAAACGCCTCATGCAAGTCCCTCACGTTGCAGCCATACCATCCGCCGTTCGCTGCAATGAGCACATCGTCTTTTACATTTAAGGCGGCGAACGGAAATTCACTGTATTTTTTATCAGAAAAGGCATAAAAATATTCGGACTCCATGTCGATCGTCCCGATCCATTGCTCCTCGTATACCACCACGCAGAAATCCTGCATATTGAATTCCGGGGCGACCAACGATCTTACTCTCGAGCTTCCGCCATCGGCTCCGATAATATACTTTGTTTTCACGGAGACTTCTCTACCTTCTAAATAGAGATTGACCACCATCCCGCCGTCTTCTTCACGGAAACCGGCGAATCTGCATTGTTCCATCACGAGGGCGCCGGATTCTTCGACAAGCCAGCTGTCAAAGCGGCTGCGCCAGACGGATAGGATTGTGGCATTTTCTCCTTCTTTGAATGCTTCCGGGGGAACATCAATTATACTTTCATCAGGAGCAACTAACTTCAGACCTTTCGTTAATCGGGGCTCGCTGTAACACTCTTCCGGGATTGTCCCAAAATATTCGGACAGCTGCTTCTGAGCGCAAGGAAGAATCAAGCCACTGCAAATCTTTTCCCGCGGCAGTTTTTTCTTTTCCACTACCAGAACCTTAACGCCGTGGCCTTTTAAGGTCTTTGCCGCGGATGCTCCACATGGACCGGAACCGACAATCACAACATCGTAGTTATCCATCCTTTTCCCCCTTAAGATTTGGCGTTTTCATACGCGTCATTTCATGCGCGTCATATGGAACTCCATATTCTGGATGCCATGTCTTCCACAGCACCATCTCACTTATATCGAGACGATATTCAAGGTTTTCTTTTGACCATGAAACAAGTTTGTCGGAGTATGTACTGTCCGCCCGGATCAACTCGATGCTATGGGAGCCGCATCCTGACGCAAATAAGGATGGTTTTGTGAAGCATGTCACGGCAGGATGTCGCTTCCAAAGTCGCTTTTTGCATTTTTCCGTCATTCCGGCTTTCGCCGGAATGACGACCCTTCATGGGACTGCTAAAAATTGAATCCCGAAAGTTGAGTTAACGTCAATTACGACCGCCTGAAGGCGGCGGCTTCAAACCAAATGCCACCCAAGCTAACAGGAGACTCTACGCTGAAGTCGTCGCCTACCTAAAGGCGAGGGATCTTTCTTCCATTCCCCAAAGCGGGCATTAATATTTACTTTCCACTAATTTCAGTTTTTTTGTCGGATCTCGCTTCAGGGTGTTCGGCGGGACTAACTCAATGGCAGGCCGGACGCGTAGTCTGCGAGAGATCGCGGCTTCCAATTCGCTCTTTAGCGAACCTAAATCTGCTTCGGCTATATCAGGGCCATATTCTACCTTCATCTGAAGCGGCGGCTCAACTTTAGGCGGTTTAGTTGTAAGCACTATTCTCATCTCAGAGGTCACCTTGGGGACAAAGGAATCAATGACTGTCTTGATGGCCATGGGATAGACGTTAACGCCTTTTACGATGAGCAGGTCATCGGCCCGACCAGCATAGCGGACACGCGTTCCAGGCAAACCGCACTCACAGGGCTCATTAACCAACTCAACGATATCACCATACGCATATCGAAAAGCGGGAGCCGCCTCCCATTCCAGGGCGGTAACGACCCATTCCCCTGTGGCAGTCGGACCGCTCATATCAACAGGCTCCTTGGTCTCTGGGTCAACCAGGTCGATAAAACAGTAGTCCTCCCCAACCAAATGAATGCCCTGGTAAGTAGGCGCATCACATGATACGCCCCATAATCCCCAGAGTCCGCCGGTGGAATCGTAAAGCCGGGCTCCGGTCGCGTCCTGGATCCTTTTCCGTGTCTCCGGAATTCCCGCACCCGGCTCCCCGGCGCACATTATGGTCTCAAGACCCAAGTCCCTCATCTCAAAACCGCCCACCTCGGGTGCCTTGCGAATAAGATGCTCCACAAAAGATGGAATGCCAATCATGTGTTTCGGGCTGGTTAGTTTCGCGAACTGGAGAAATCTCTCAGTCCCGGCCTCCGCCCCCAGGGGAATGCCCAGGGCGCCAAAGCTCTGCAACGCCCGCAATGGCATTAGCCCTGCCAGCCACATACTCAACCCAAAGCCATGAAGAACAAAGTCACCCGGCCTCATGCCCATCCGCCAGAACGCCCTGGAAAGAACCTCGTTCTGAACATTGATATCATGTTCGGTAAACCCCTCGAATACAGGCAGACCCGTTGTCCCCGATGTGGTGTGCATGGCCCTTACATTCCGGGTGGACGTGCACAGGTATTCGCCAAAGGGATGGCCCTCATCCTCTCTTGTTTTTTCCTGGGTCAGTCTATCCTTTTCCTTGTCAAGGAAAATGGGCAGCCTGCGAAAATCGTCGATACTCTTAACATCATCCGGATGCGCTCCCGCATCCCGGAACGTTTTGCGATAGAAGTTCGAATTGTAATAAACATAGCGCATCTGTTTTTGCAGGCGCTGCCATTGGAGGTCCCTTAACTCCTCTCGTGACATGGTCTCTACCGGTTCATTCCAGAATCTGCTTTCCATATTTCACCTCTTCATATGTAAAGGGTTTCCAACATAACAACACTGTAGCGAAACTACGCCCATTGGATCAATTCCATCAGTACACCTCTGGTGGAATTGGGATGCACAAAAGAGACCCATGCTCCCTCAAAATAGCGCGGCTTTTTTTCTATCAACCGGATGCCTTTGGACGTCATTGAATCACGTTCCTGGTTGATATCATCGACTTCAAGTGAAATATGATGTATACCCTCTCCGCGGCTCTCCAAAAATTTTTGAATGCCTCCCTGTGGATCAATAGGTTCCATCAGTTCAAGTGTCACATCATTCAGGGACACCATCACCGTCTTGATGCCATCCTCCTTTGAAGTGAGGATCTCAGTTTGCTTAAACCCCAGTATATCCACATACAGACCCAGGGCCTCCTCAATATTCTTTACGACGATGCCAACGTGGTTGATCTTCTTTATCATTTTTCCTCTACCTCACAATCATGACGCCCGATTTTCACTTATCTGTCTTCTTTTGCATCCAAATTCAAAGTGATTCCATAGCCAATATCCAATCGTGACTACCGGGCGATGATTGTTTCCCTGCCCCTAATTTTTTGATTAATGTCATATCCTTATGACATCTCTGACCTTCTCTGCGTCCGGCCAGGAACCGTATAAATCCAGCACCTCTTCCGGCGGTTTCAGCTTTGCCCACTCCTTTTTGAAATCCTCGGGTTTCAAGCCCCTCATTTTTCTTTCTTCCCTCTCGTTCTGGCGAAGTTCCGCTGTCTTATCCAGATCCAACACAAGCGTGTCCGGATCATACGCTATGTGGTAGACGTTCTTGGCCGCCCAGTGGGAAATGAGATCTTTTTGCAGATCCTTTATGACCATCAGGGGATCCCTTTCCAGGACATCCCCGTAACCGCCTCCCCCGAGGGCCGAAGCAAGGAAGATATCTCCGTTCATCAGGACCTTTGTAGGCCGGGCTTCACTCTGGATAACATAGTCGCCTTTTAGTGCTTTCCGATCGAGCATTTCAACGGTATCGGATGGAATATCGTTTTCCGCGTTAGCCATCTTTTCCCATATATCCGTGTTGCGCACATCAATGCCTGGAAAAGGACTCGGGGGATAGCCTCCAAAAACGCCCTGCGACATGACCAATTTGCTTTCCGCGGTAATGCAATTGTAGGCCAGCCATGGCACATGGTGGACGATATAGGCCGACTGCACCCCGGTGCCGCCCCGGTACTTGCCATGCCCGCCGCCATCCCTGATGTGCTTCTGAAAAAGATGCAGAAGCGGGTATTCATTCTCCACGTCTTCCGCATCCGGTCCTCTTGAACCGGCAGCTATGCCGGCAAAGCCGAAAGAGTCGGTTCCGTCCATATCCGACCTTGCCCCCTGCCCGGCGCTGTTCAAGGGATAGGCCATAATATCAGCTACCGGTACACCGTACTGGTTGATGCCGGCAATTATATTTCCACCCCCGCACCCGGCAGTCGTGCCGGTCACCGTCTTCCTGTCATTTGTGAATATTATCTTGGCAAAGATCGGGAACAATACACCGAAAACGGTCCAGGTCATATAGCCGGAGTTTGATACGGCCGCCTCAGGGCTGGGATTCCAGAGACAACCCTCAGGTACGATCCATTCAAAAGGGGTGAAGCTCCCGGCGTTAAACGGGAGAGAATGAAACGGATACGGAAAAAGATACATGCCCGTTGCGGTGGCCAATGTGTGAGGAAATCCGTGACTGGAACCCGCATCATTCTCCGGAGACGTACCCTTGAAATCAAAGGTGACCTGTTCCCCTTCCTTTCGGACAGTACAATATATCCTCTGCAAATGGTCTTGACCGGCAACGGAATCATGAAACAAAACTCCCCTGAATGTCCCGTCATGCCACTTACTGATGACTTTTTTGGCGCCTTCTTCCGCTACGCGTATTGTCGTACAAAAAAGGCCTCTCATGAACTCGTTGCCTTTTTCCTGAGCCAACTGTTGAATCCTCAACCGCAGACGATCGCAGGCCGCACATCTTGCTTTAACGTCAATGGTCTGCATCCTGGGCGCCCTCGATATAAAGTTCTCCATCATCTCGATCATGTCAGCTCTTACCTGATAGTTTTCGCCGATTTTGATGGGTGAGAGCTTCATCCCTTCATAATGCCGCGATTTGGCCGTCAACACCATACCCCCGGCCTCTGTCCCGCCCGTTTCAGGTTCATGCGTAACGGCAGCCACCCAGGCAATCAGCTCTCCATCATTGAATACAGGCATAAAGGCCATCTGATCGGGATTGTGCACCCCACCGTAAAGCGCCTCGTTGCTATAGAATATATCCCCTTCTTTTATCCCGACAGTCGGTTCATCCAGCCAATTCTTGACCACAAACTTGATGGGGAGGAGGGTGGTCATGGTGTGAATGATCGTTCCTGTGCTGGAGTTGACAATGTCTCCATCGGCAGTATAGATCCCCACGGCCAGGTCGCCGGAACGCAGCATACTGCTGATGCCCATTCTTATAAACACCTCACGGGCTTCTAAGAGAAAATTGTTTAATTTTTCATTGTGGATCTCATATTCACCGGGCTGAAGCCCCTCCATACGTTCAATATCCTTCGCGGTGAATTTCTCCGGCTTTATCCAGTCAAGCAGTTCTTTCCAGTGAGGGCGCATGTTGTTTTCCTCCTCTTTTGGCCTCAATTGAGAAAACGGTATCGAGGTTTTCGTTCAGACGCTATTTACATTTTTTCAATGAAAATATTGTTATGTTTGTCGACCGATATCTTTTGTCCCGGCGGCAAGACCGTGGTCGTGTTCTCGGCGGCAACAATGGCTGGCCCCTCAATTACGTTGCCCACCTCCAAGAGGTCTTGTTGATAAACCGGGGTGCTCTTGAATCGATTGTATTCTTCCCAATACACATCTCTCTTACCTCTCAAAGAACCTTTGGGCGGAACACTGCCCTTATCAGGATAGACCGGCAATTCCGGATTTTCCCGGGGAACAGATGCCCGAAGTACAAAGTTATGGATCTCCACACCCCCTTGCGGGTTGACGGCCAAGGGGCTGAATATCTGACTGAATTCATGCTCGAACTGGTCATAAATGGCCTTGCCATCATCCTGGCTATTTACGGCCATGCGCGGGGATTGGCAGCGATACACATGGATCTGTCCGCCATATTTCATGTCCAGTTCCAGGCTGAAGACAATGGATTTAGCAGCGAATCCCTCGCCCCGGATATCCCGCAAAGCTTTTTCCTGAAGGTCCTGTACCACATTGTTGAAGACATCAGGGTCAAGAATAACCTCTTTGGTCATTGGGGCCAAAAGGGGCACCCTTCGGGATTGTTCGTATATATGCATGATATCCATGGTGCTCGAACCATATGCGCAAAAAACGGATGAAAACGGAAAAATTATCATCCTGTTTATACCCGCATACGGACCATACCCGCAGCAATGGGTAGCCCCGGCCCCACCATAAGCGAAAAGAACAAACTCGTTCGGGTCATATCCCTTCAGCAGGGTTTCTCTAAGAATGGCGTCACCCATGTTGGCGTCGACCAGTTTTTTTATCAGAGAGGCCGCCTCAACAACATCGATCTGCCTGGGACGTGCAATCCTGTCGAGGATGGCCTCCTCCGCTTTTTTCTTATCCAGAGCCATTCGCCCGCCATGATAGTAGTCCGGATCCAGGTAACCAAGGACAAGATCGGCATCCGTTACCGTTGGCTCAGTACCACCCTGATCGTAAGCAGCGGGACCGGGCATTGAACCGGCACCCAGAGGGCCTACTTCGAGACGATTGTTCAGGAGTTTGTTTACACGTGCAATCGATCCTCCCCCTGCTCCGATAGACTGCGTTTCCAGCATGGTTATATCCACCCACCAGTGATCTATGATCGGCCGCCACTGGTAGGCGCGACTACTTCCGCCCACTACCAGCCCGAGATCAAAACTCGTCCCTCCCATATCGGTCACCACGATGTTGTTATATCCAAGCTGTTTTCCAATATAGGCGCCTCCGATCAGACCGGCCACCGGCCCGCCGTTATAGGTCTGAACAGCGCTTGTATGGAAGACTTCGGCCATTCCCCCGCTATTATGGACCAGCATTATTGGCTGACCGTACCCGAGGGTTCTCAACTCATCGCCCATACCGGAAATCTGCTCCCACATTGACTGATGCAGATAGCAGTTCAACATGGTCGTCACTGTACGGGTATATTCCCATCTCTTAGGACAAACCTCCGAAGAAAGCATTGTTGGTATGGCCCCAAGATAAAAATCGGGATATTCTCTCTCGATAATCTCCCTGATTTTCTGTTCGTGAACCGGGTTGATATAGGCCCAGAGGAGACTAACCGCAATGCCTCTAACACCTTGATCCATCAAATATTGGACTTTCTCAATAAGATCATCTTCGTCCAGGGGCCTGATCACTTTCCCCGTCGAATCGACACGCTCTTTAACTCCGACCGTCAGTTCTCTGGGTATCGGTGGATCTTCTTTCACCACCCTTGCCAGGTCCCGGATCTCCTTGGTGTTCAACTCGTCCAGCCACCTGGAGCCTTTTCCAATGGTTACGAGATCCTCAAATCCCTCCGTTGTAATAAGACCCAATTTAGGGCCCGTTCTCTGCAAAAGGGTGTTCATGGCAATGGTAGTAGAATACCTGACAATATCTATGTCTCCGGCCAGTTGTTCCATAGAAACGTTCAGAAGAGAAGCAGCCTCTCTTAACGCTTTCATAAAGCCGACGGAGAGATCATATGAAGTCGTAGGGGTTTTCATTGAAAATGTCTTTTCACCTGTGGTTACAAGACAATCCGTAAAGGTGCCGCCAATATCAATATCAAAATTAATGCCCATTCTAACCCCCCTTATTCGGTTACCAAGTATTTCTCTTTTAACTTGTCAACGTCCAATTCAATGTCATGCGTTATCGGGTGGCCCAGCGCCAGCATCTCGCATTCCACCATCACGCCACAATCCGGGCAGTAGAATTCTACAAATCGCACCCACTCAGGATCATGGGCAAAATTGTAGGGAGCATCTATTATGGGATCATAAACAGTTCTCGGATCTCTGCCATAAATTAAACATCCATCCTTGTAATTCTCTCTGGCCGATATCAACTCCCGTCCACATCTATTGCAGCACCATAACTCCTTTTCCAAATCTATATCTAAATACTCTGTAATCTGGATTTTTTTCCCCATTTCAACCTCCTGTTTTCCCTCTTCATTTGTGCCGTAGATCTCGCCCGGTCAGGATTTGTCGCAAAATTGAATTCCGCATCAACTGATCAATCCTCCTCAATAATGCCGTTCAGGTATTGGTCAACCACATATCTCCTCCCCTTAGGAATAACATAGGTGGTATCTTCGGCCTCAATCAAAGCAGGCCCCTTGACAATGTTTCCACTTTCCAGAAGCTTAAAATCATAGACATTGGTCTCTACAAACTTTTTCCCCCAATACACGTCTCTTTTAGTTTTAAGGGCATTCGAAGGATCATAGCCGGCCTCCGAAAAAGCCTTGTATTGATAATGAGGAGTGATCGCAACAGCCTTTAACCTGAACAATTCAATGCCTATCTCACTATTCCCGGAGACTCTGTCAGTATATTGATTACATACGGTCTGTACATCCTTCTTGTTCTGAAAAAAGAGGGTAGCGTTCTCGACAGTAACCGGCACTGCGTTGGTTTTTCCCTTAATTTCCAGCTCTAATTCAAAATTGATATCCTCGGGCCTAAAGCCTTCACCCCTCATATCCCGAAATGCCTTTTCCTGTAAATCGACAATGACCTGGTTATATTCGTCGAAGTCATTCAGAAATTGGCCTGAACCGGACCTGAGGGTGATCTTATGCGCATCTTCATAAATATGGAGCACATCCATCGTTGAAGAACCAAAGGCGCAAAAGACAGGGCCCTGGTTAAAGACATGGATCCGGGAGATGCCTACTTGATCAGCTATATCGCAACATAGACACCCACCACCGCCACCAAAGGCAAAAAGGGAAAAATCCTGTGGACCAAGGCCCTTCTCTTTTATCATCCGGCCAATCTCATCCCCGATCCTTTTCTTTACGAACTCCTTTATCTCAAAAGCCGCCTCTTCCACCGTTATCCCTAATGGAGAAGCTATGTCTGTTTCAATAGCATCTAAGGCCATGGATTTATCCAAGCTCTTCTGACCGCCCATAAAATAGTCAGGGTCAAAATAGCCAAGAGCAAGATAGCTGTCGGTAGTGGTTGGGTCACTTCCTCCCAGTCCGTAACACACCGGTCCGGGCATGGCCCCTGCGCTATCCGGCCCAACAACAAGCCTCTTGCTGGATGGCTCAATCCGTGCAATAGAACCACCCGCGGCCCCTAAGACGGTTAATTTGACCACGGGGAAATCGATCGGAATACCTTCTACCTTTGACGGATATTCAGTCTCAAAATTGCCTTGGTGTATCAGCCCCACATCAGCGCTCGTCCCGCCCACGTCAACGGTAATCACGTTTGTCCGGTCATATAGCCTGACCATCTCCAAACTGCCGTAAAGACCGGCCAGCGGCCCTGAATTGTAGGTGTGAACAGCCGTGGTCTTGGCTACACGTGCCACACCGCCGGTGGAATGTACGATTAATAAAGGTTTTGTGTACGTTGCCAACCTTAGATCTTCGTCCGCCTTATAGAGGGTTCTGACCATGCCTTGGTGCAGATAGGCATTCACTAACGCCGTATTGGTCCTTAAACCCGGCTCTGACTTAATACTGATCTGACTGCCCAGAAGAAGTGGCACGGAACCTAAGTAGTGCTTGGGATATTCCCGGATGATCAACTCTCTGATCTTTTGCTCATGCACCGGATTAACGGTCGACCTTCTCAGGCTCACCACAATCATTCTGGCGCCTTTCTCCAGGAGCTTCTTTACAGCCTCCCGCACCTCCTTCTCATCAATCGGAGTCAGCACTTCACCCTCAAGACTGATCTCTTCGCCGATACCAATCACCATGCCCTTTTCAATAATAAAGTCGAATGGGTTTCCACCGTTCTCCTGATAAAGATTACTTTCAAATCCTTTGGTGACGATTAAACCCAACTTTGTGCCTGTCTTCTGCAAAAGGGCGTTGGTGCCCATGGTGGTTGAAAAACGAACTACATCCGTATCTTTGAGGAAATCATTTACATCCTTCAGACCGAATGCTCTGACCCCTTCCTTGATACATTCCATGAAGCACACGGTTAGATCATGGGGCGTAGTATCTACCTTTACTAACTCGAAACGGTCATCTTGAGTAAAAAAACCATCGGTAAAGGTTCCTCCTGTGTCGATATCGATTGTGTAACCCATAGTACCTCCTTACTACAGAATATATACGGGAAATATCAAAGCCTGCGTTAATCCGTGAGACAGATACCTCTGATACGTTTCCGGATCATTATCATTCGTTCAATGCGCTCATTCGTTGGTGCCCTCGTTCCATTAAAGAGTAGAGCTTAGAGCCAATTTGGAAGATTGTCATATCGGCATATCCGGGGTTTAGCAGACCATATATACAGCACTTAAGACGTCATCCTTGTCTACCAAGCTGACCAACCGCCATCCTGTACAAAAACGGATCCGGTCACAAAAGAGGAGGCGTCAGATGCCAAGTAGACCGCCAGTCCCTTTATTTCATTAGGATCTCCAGTCCTTCCCAAGGGAGTCACTTCACATATTTTCTGAACGAGTCTCGCTCCTTCTTCTTCACTGGTGATCCTTTCGCTCGCTTCAACGAGTCGTGTTCCCAAATGCCAGCCCGGAGCGATACAATTTACACGAATTCCGTCACCGCCATATTCCACCGCCCCCTGTTTGGTAAGCCCGATAATTCCGTGCTTGGCCGCCACGTAATTGCCTATGGTCAAAAGATCGGGATAAATAGCAACAACGCCGGCAACCGATGATGTGTTGATAATGTTCCCTCCTTTCTGTTTCACCATGATCTTTAGCGCTTCTTGCATACAAATAAACGTGCCGGTTAGATTCACGTCAATCAGTCTGCTCCAATCCTTCAGGGGCATCTCGTGAATTTTGTGTACTTTCGTGGAAATGCCCGCGTTGTTAAATAGCACATCCAGTTTTCCGAACCTCTCCATTGCCTTTTCAAACATCCGTTTAACATCTTCCTGATTGGATATATCCGCCTTGACCGCAAGAGTATTGACGCCTTGTTTGGCAACTATCTCCTCCGTTTCCTTGGCCCAGTCTTCATTAATGTCCGCACAGATCACATCACATCCATTTTCAGCCAAGCCTTCACAAAAAACCCTCCCAAGTCCGCTTCCAGCCCCCGTGACCAATGACACTTTTCCCGACAGGTCAAATAATTCACTCTTACCCATAAGCTTGTCCTCCTTTTTCCCGATTGTTTTCATCATAAGGCTATCCACCAGACAACACGTTTTATATAGACTCGCCTCAATGCTCGACAATGGACATCCCGAATGGACCCGCCAAAACTGAATACTTTAGCATTAAGCAAATACCGCGCCAATGCAATCATTGAGGCGGAAAAAAGAACAGATAATTGATCATAACATAATAGAATTATTATGGTAATTATTAGTGATGAGGATAGAAATATGTCTATTTGAAAGATGCGTATTATAAAGATACCGTCTGACCGGATAGGGTAATCGGGGTTTGCCGAAAGTGATCTCAAGAGTAGCATCGCAATGTTGCGATAGCTACAAACAAATAATTCAAATTCAATATCTTAGGCAATGTAGCATATCGACTATACTCTCGCATTGTTGCAATCTGCCTGTGGCCTGATTTGGAGATGGTTCATTTTTCGATGAAGGGTCGCTGGGTGAATCGCGCTGAATGGATTGCCGTTGTTCTTCCTAGGGAAGTGATCATAGAGGCGCTCGGGGAACATTTGAATTTGAAAACGAATCGCACGCGCCTAGTGGTCAACAAGGGATATCACTTCGAATGGGATATAATCAAGCAATATCTTAAAAAGTTGCACATCCTGGAGATAGAAGAGAACGGGGACCCGCATGGCTGCTGTACGGAAGGAGTGCAAGGGCTGTTGTGGCAAAGTTTTCCAGGGGGTTGGCGTCGCACGCCGCCGAGAATCCGCCCTATCGAAGACGCGGTCTGAGAAGAGAAAAGGCAGTGTCAAAGAAAATTGCATGCTAGACAATTGCCCGCTATCAGGGAATAAATTTCTTTTCACTGTCAAAGAAAAGTGTATAAAGTGTATATTAATATTTTGGCGGTTCCTTTTTTTTGCTAAAAGAAAAAAGACCTCTTAAAAGCATTAGGATTACAGGACCCATCTGAAGGAACGTTATCCAAAGAATCCTTAATATATCCGATTTGCCCAGAGCAGTTCTGAGATGCCATTGCACAGGCTCATCAGTTTCCGTATGGACAATCAAAAATTTCCCTTGCCTTTCCAACCAAATATGTTTTGGATCGGTTATCAACTCAGTGGGGCCTAAGCCGGTAGATCGAACACGCATACCTTAATCCTCTTGTTATTGTCATTCGAGATAACCTTATGGTTTTTGGGCTAAAAGTCTTGTAATGTTTCACGATCATCATTTTTTTTAAACAAGACAAAGAAAAATGATCCGAGGAAAACATGTTTGATTATTATCATTGCACATCGCATCACGGTTTTAAAATTTAAAGCAGCTCTAACGTGCCATTTTACAGGGTCGGTTATTCGCATATGAAGAATCAACCATTTTTCTTTTCTCTCGATTCTTTCGAAATGTCCGGAAAGTTCGGTTTTTCCAAGGCCTGGGGATCTCATCCACATGATAGAATTTCCTTTCAATCCCATTTTTTCTGTTAGCTAATATTATTTTATCATTGCTGTCCAGCATAAAGTTTAACCGGACAGCAACAAGATGTTCAGGGAAAAGCCCCTGTTCCATTCAAGACCCTAAAATTTTATATCAATCCGCTTTCGCGGGCCTTGGTCACCCCGGGAGGTTCTTGCCACCATTTATCTATTCCCAGATCCTCGGCCACCCGGTTGGCTGCATTGTACCCCGCCCCCCAGATAACGAGCCCGCCCGGATAGCAGGAGGCTCCACCTAAATAGAGATTCTCAACGGGTGTTTTGGTGGTGGAACACTCATGGTTGGGCCGGTTGTACCCCATCTGCAGGGGCGCATAAGCGCCATGTTTTATGCCGCCTTTTACCATGGAGGGGAATTTGTTCTCCACATCTACAGGAGTGGATACGTAATGCCACAGAATATTATCCTCGTCGATATTAGGCGCATATTTCTGCAAAGTGGCAAGGCCTGCTTTAACCAACTCTTGTTTGAACTTGAAGTTGTACCAGCGGTCTGATCCTCCCTCCGCCAGATCATACGGGGCCAGACGGGATAACAAACCGGTGCACCGACCGGGAGAAACCGGAGCAATCAACTGGCTCGGATCCAACACCGATGGAAAACAACAATTATAATGGGCCTCGGATTGTAACTCCCCGTTATAGACTGCATCGAATTCTTTGATCACTTCCTCCTCGGTTTCCATGCCCAGAATATGTACAAAGGCTTTTTCTATGTCAGGATTCGAATCAGCAGCAGTAAACCGGGGTGGATGCTCCATGGCCAGATGTATCCCGAGCAGACTATGCTTTTCCCACTGGTAGCTCTCAAGCATCTCCGTGAGTTCATCGGAAAGGTGCTCTTTACCCACCAGGTTAAAAAATGTTTGATGGGGATCAGCGGTGCTGATTATTGCCTTGCCCCTATAGATGGTGCCATCGGTAAGCTCCACTCCCCGGGCAGCCCCGTTTTCCATCAGAATGCGTTTAATCCGTACATTATTTATGGTAACGCCTTTATGCTCATGTATAATCTTAATCAGAGACTGGGCGACCATATGCGACCCACCGCGTACCAGACGATAATTAATCGCCCGATTAAGATAAAGAAGCACCAAATACCCCAAGCCGGATTGATTATAATCTACACCCCAGTGGCAAGCCACATAAAGCATCAAGGCCCGGATATGCTCATTTTCAAAATGACGGTGTACGATATCCAAGGCTGTCATTTCGGAATATTCCATAACCGTTCTGCCCACATCGTTGGACTGCATCTTGACCACCGCTTCTAAAAGGGGTGAAGGGGGCGCATAGGTTGCCGGGCCGATGAATTCATCCATACACTGTTCGGCGAGTTTACAAAATTCCCGATAACTTTCAGCGTCTTTTTTAGAAAACTGGGCAAAGTTGGCACAGGTTTTTTCAACATCAGTATACAGACATACACATCGGCCATCGGAAAGAGGAAGGGCAAACTGAAGTTCGGGGTGGATGTGCTTGCAGTTATATTCTGCTTCCAGCTTGAAATCCTGGTAAATAGGCGCAAAGTCTACCATCATCATATATACCGCATGGGTATTATGGAGAAAACCGGGGAAGGTAACCTCTTCAGTTGCCAGACCTCCTCCGCCCTCATATCTTTTTTCCAACACCAGGACCTTGCTGCCCGCTCTGGCCAGATAAGCGCCGGCTTCGAGTCCGTTGGGACCTGCTCCGATAATAATCACATCATAGGCATTTTCCATGGTTTTTGCTCCTTAAATAGAATATGAAATTGGTTATTAGTAATCTCTCTCCTCTGTTCGAGACGGCCTGCTCCTCCCGGGGTTTTTGCAGGCTAAGGTCTTTGGCGATAATCTCATAGTAATAACCCCGCCTGGCATGGCCTCCCAGCATAGGTATCCAATACTAAAAGCCGCGCTGTTCAGCCTGCCCCGGCATTCCCAAGCCAAAATCCTCAGCGATAATCTTGTAACAGTTGTAACCCTGCGTACAAGAAGCCATGCCCGCGTAATGCCAGGCCACTCCGGTACCGTACAGTCCTTTAATAGGTGTTCTATGGTCCGCCAGTTCGGGAACCGGGCGGTATCTTCCGAGCTGACTGGGAATATGAGCAATTCCCGTCCAGCAACCGTGGGTCAGATTCAGCATCCGTGTAAGATCGAAATGGGTATAGAGATTGTAACCAATAACGGTATCCCAAGTTATATTAGGAGCAAATTTACTGATATGTGACATTTGTTTTTCGGCATGCGCCCTTTTTATATCCCGCCACTCACGATCCGATAGGGATTCCGGATAATTGCCGGGAGACGAATAATCTTCCGCCAGAAATGACCATTTCCCTTCGGGAATCCGGCTTTTATCGCGATGCGCCTGATTGCAGATCACCATATCCAGGTGAGGGGATTGCATGCCTAACTTTTTGTAATAATGACTCAGGGTAACTTCTTCCACATTTTTGTTTCCCAGCGTCAACCATCCTACATTGGCAACCTCCGGAACCTGCTTGGCTGCTATATATTCAGGAGGCTCCTGCACCGCCCATGTGTTCCAGCCCACGCCGAGGCTCTGCCAGTAGGAAAGATTGGCCACCCGTTTTAAAATCCGACGGTTCCAGTGTTCCTCGCCAGTAAATTCAAATACGAGCTGATGCGGGCTTGCACCGGAAACCACCAGCTTTTTGGCTTTCACCTGTTCTCCGCCGGCCAATTCCACCCCGACTGCTTTTTTCCCCTCGACTAAAACCCTCTCTACCTTGTGTTTAGTAAAGCATTTACCTCCATCTTCGGTGAATACCTTATACGCGGCATGGGCGGCCGTATGGGTGCCCCCTTTTATGCCTCCGAAATGAGTAAGACCAAGCAAGGTAAAAAAAGCGAACACTCCGGCCCCGCACATATCACTGGGTATAGAATTCCAGGAATGTGCAATTCGAAGCAGACCGGCAATTAAAGCTTCATCGTCAAAAAAATCCCGAAATACTTCCACGGGAGAACGCAATAAAAAACTACGATCAAATCCCAGATCTCTGATATGGGGGCTGGTAAAAAAAAACTTTTCAAAGTAATCCGGTTCATTTGGATCAGCAGGCGGCGGCGTATGAAGATATTTCATAAACGCATCCCTGCCCCCCTTTTCCCACATTTCCCATATCTTCAACCATGTGTCGGCATCGTGTGAGGAAAATTTCTCGAAGGATTGAGCGGTTTTCTCTTGGGTGGGATCGGTATAAGGACTATACATAAGATAGGAAGAATGGTCTTCTTCAAAAATACCCCCTCCGGCAATTTCATAAGGAATAAATTCAAATCCTCTTTGCTCGAACTCAGGAAAATCCTGGCACACCACGGCCCAGTAAAAATCTCCGATGTCAGTGGCGTGCTGATCCGCATAAAAACCCGGTACCGATGCTTCGTCCCCTGCAAGACATCCACCTATTTCATGCTTAGCTTCAAATATCGCCACATTCATTTTCCCATACCTTTGCAGGTACATCGCTGTAACCAGGGCCTTGTTACCTCCTCCAATTACAATAGCGTCATAAATGCTGTCAGCCATTATTATCCTCCTGCATCATTTTAGCTGTTTGAAAAAATGGATGCCTCAACAACTCCATTGAGACCTCGCTTCTATCTACAGAACATATACGGGAAATATATCAAAGTCTGCGTTAATCTGTGAGACAGATACCTCTGATACGTTTCCGGAGCATTCGTTCAATGCGCTCATTCACTGGAGCCCTCGTTCCACTACAGATCAGAGCCAATTTGGAAAATTGCCACATCGGCACATCCGGGGTTTGGCAGACCATTATACGGAACAAAAGACGTCATCCTTGTCTACCAAGCTGACCAACCACCATCCTGTACAAAAACGGATCCGGTCACAAAAGAGGAGGCGTCAGATGCCAAGTAGACCGCCAGTCCCTTTATTTCATTAGGATCTCCAGTCCTTCCCAAGGGAGTCACTTCACATATTTTCTGAACGAGTCTCGCTCCTTCTTCTTCACTGGTGATCCTTTCGCTCGCTTCAACGAGTCGTGTTCCCAAATGCCAGCCCGGAGCAATACAATTTACACGAATTCCGTCACCGCCATATTCCACCGCCCCCTGTTTGGTAAGCCCGATAATTCCGTGCTTGGCCGCCACGTAATTGCCTATGGTCAAAAGATCGGGATAAATAGCAACAACGCCGGCAACCGATGATGTGTTGATAATGTTCCCTCCTTTCTGTTTCACCATGATCTTTAGCGCTTCTTGCATACAAATAAACGTGCCGGTTAGATTCACGTCAATCAGTCTGCTCCAATCCTTCAGGGGCATCTCGTGAATTTTGTGTACTTTCGTGGAAATGCCCGCGTTGTTAAATAGCACATCCAGTTTTCCGAACCTCTCCATTGCCTTTTCAAACATCCGTTTAACATCTTCCTGATTGGATATATCCGCCTTGACCGCAAGAGTATTGACGCCTTGTTTGGCAACTATCTCCTCCGTTTCCTTGGCCCAGTCTTCATTAATGTCCGCACAGATCACATCACATCCATTTTCAGCCAAGCCTTCACAAAAAACCCTCCCAAGTCCGCTTCCAGCCCCCGTGACCAATGACACTTTTCCCGACAGGTCAAATAATTCACTCTTACCCATAAGCTTGTCCTCCTTTTTCCCGATTGTTTTCATCATAAGGCTATCCACCAGACAACACGTTTTATATAGACTCGCCTCAATGCTCGACAATGGACATCCCGAATGGACCCGCCAAAACTGAATACTTTTTTGAGCAAATCCCATGCCAACGCAATCATTTAGGCGGAAGGAAAGAACACACAACGGAACATAACCTATAGAAATATTAGGGTGATTATTCGTGATGAGAAGAGAAAGATGTGTATTATAAAGAGATGTGCATTATAAAGCTATGGTCTGAACGGATAGGGTAATCGGGGTTTCGCAAAAGTGATCTCAAGAGTAGTATCGCAATGTTGCGATAGCTACACACAAATAATTCAAATTCAATATGTTAGGCAATGTAGCATATCGACTACACTCTCGCATTGTTGCAATCTGTTTGGGGCCTGATTTGGAGATGGTTCATTTTTCGATGAAGGGTCGCCGGATGAATCCTGGCGAATCGTGCTGAATGGGTAATATTGCCGTTGTTCTTCATTAGGAGATTAAGAAAATAGTGTTTTTCAAAACATTTCTTTGCTGCTTCATAATTTAAATCCAATAACTGCTCAAAAATTCCGTTCCCAGGTTGTTTTCCACTATCAAACGATCCATCGCTTCTTCTCTTGATCTCTTCCACATCGCTTGAATTTATCATCTTTTTATTTGATGGAACTAAAGCTATAAGTGAGCCGATATAATTTTCCAATTCCCTGACATTCCCCGGCCAATGATAATTTTCTAAGAGACTGATCGCCTGAGGCGTTATTTTTTTTGTGTCAAACGCATATTTGGAACAGGTGTTTTTCATAAAATAATCAATCAATACAGCAATGTCCTCCTTTCTTTCGCGAAGTGGCGCCGTTTTGAGACTTACTACATTCAGGCGGTAATAAAGATCTGCTCTGAAATCGCCCTTTTCCGCAGCGTGACGAAGATTTTTGTTCGTCGCGGCAATTATCCTCACGTTCGAGCTTATTGCTCTAGTACCGCCGACCTTCATATATTTTTGTTCCTGGAGCACTCTTAAGAGAACCACCTGAGCTCTATGGCTCATCGCTCCGATTTCATCCAGAAAGAGTGTTCCCCCATCAGCTTCTTCAAAATAGCCGGACTTTTTTTTATCTGCCCCGGTAAAGGCCCCTTTTTCATGGCCAAAAAAGGAACTTTCAATTAACCCTTCAGGTAAGCCCCCACAGTTTACAGGTACGAATTTATTTTCAGCGCGATGGCTGTTAGCATGAATGGCCTTTGCGATAAGCTCTTTTCCCGTGCCACTCTCTCCAATAATTAATATGTTAACGTCAATAGGGGCAATTCGTTTGATAATCTCTTGAAGGTACCTGGTGTAGGAACTCTTTCCAACAATTCCACAAAAATCTTCCCTCCCGTCTGAAAAACCTTCATTTTGGGAGTAGAAAGGAGTTGTATTTATATTCTTTGACGGGGTTTTCTTTAGGGCGCTCGTAATTTCCTGTTTAATTTCTGCAATATTTTTGAATGGCTTGAAAATAGCATTACACGCACCAGACTTCATGCCTTCCACAGTTTTTTCAACGTCCTTTTTTTCGGCAACAATCACAATTGGAACGTGCTCGGCGACATAACGGATTCTTCTGATCTGTTGACCGAGATCCCCATTCATACCGATATCCAAGTTTATGATAATGAGATGCGTAGACCCTTTTTCGCATATGTCCAGGGCATGTTGGATAGTGGGGGCGGTCTGGTACCTGAACTGATTGAATCGGATTATTTTGGAACAGAAGTAATGGACATAATCCTTCTTTTCAATGATGAGGACATTAAATGACGTATCCATTATAGGCTCCTTTGTTATGACGGGCTCAAAAAGTGAAAAAATGAATTGAAAGGATCGATAATTTTCGGAGTTATATCAATTAGTTGTTGGTTTGCGTCATTCCTTCCCGTTAATTCGTTTTTTTATCGTCACTCACATTCTTGCATATCAACATGCCAAAAAATCCGCAATTCAACAAGTACTACCTGAAACATCAGAAGTGTCTCGAACTCAATGGATTACACCAAAAACATTGAGGCGTACTCGAGGGCGATCAATAGTAAATAGTTGACAAAGAAAAAGGCACTTGAGAGCTACGCCAAAATCAAATTTTCTAACGATATCAGGCAGAAATAGATTATCAATTTCAATGTGTTGGGAGGTCGCCATCAAAACAAGAAAAGGATTCATCCCATTTTTGCCGTATGATATTTTGGCTATAGAGAATTTATGGCCTTAAATTAATCGGTTATGGTTATGTATTGACAAGAAGTTCAGCCTTCCACAAGTGGCCATCGAAAAATAGGTGCAACCGCTCAAAAAACGATATTATTCCTTTGTACGACATATGGTGCCCAGTTGAGTAAATTGCATACCCGCTGTATTGTATATGACAGGGTGAGCATTAATAAACCCTTTCAAGGATTTTCATTGTTCACATTGTCAATTGGCCTTCCGGTTATAATAAAGTAGAGAATTCTATGGATTTCGATAGGGGAGTTAGGTCCGTTTTCATTGCGCCATTTAATTGCCCAGTTATACATTCCTAAAATTCCAAGAACGACGATTTTTTGGGGGAACCCCTCTAAAAAGACGAGAGTCGCCATCCGCTTGTATTTCCTTAACGATATTTTCAAATATTAATTCGCATTTTTTTCTCTTTCCAACATATCGCAACCATCTATAAATGGCAACCTAAAATTGACCCACCCATTGGTTGAAGAAATTACGTCTCCGTTACCCAGTGTAGGCATATCCTGAGTACATAGTAATTCTATAGAATCTGAAATATAGGTCGGACGGCAGTGATCCCGACAAGGCTTCATGGTTTTACGCTATATTGCCGTACCGGCTAGAAACCCTTCTCGTATGGCATCCTTAACATTTGACGGTGTGTTGGAATCGCCAACATTATAAACCGGAATCTTCCCTGCAAGTTCTTCCGCCAAGCTGTTTTCCGGCTTATAGCCCATGGCGAGCACAATGCTGTCAGCTTCGAAAAAGGTCTCGTTGGGACCAAAGTCATAACTTCTGCGAACGCCCCAGACACCGGATCCGGACAAACCGGTTACCTCAACATCGGTCTCTATCCTGATTTTCGCCCTTTTGAGTCGCATGAGCAAATCCCCCCTCAAGGCACGCGGCATATCACTTGCCAGTCTCGGCAGCATTTCGAGGAGGGTGACCTTCTTGCCTTTTCCCACCAGATATTCCGCCAGTTCACAACCGACCAGGCCGCCGCCGATGATGACGACATTGCCGGCCACTTCTTTTCCGCCGTTAAGCACGTCAACGGCCAGGGAGACATTTGGTTTGATAATCCCCGGAATATCAGGTACAAAAGGCTTTCCGCCTGTCGCCACAACCACGACATCAGGGCCGCTTTCAATGACTTCCTTTATGCCTGCTTCCTTTTCATAGATGACTTCAATATTGCTTTTTTCGATCTGGCGGCGTTGATAGTTGAGAAACAAGCCAAGGTCGTCCTTGAATGGCGGGACGGAGGCAGGCTTAAGCATGCCGCCCAATTCCGCATTTTTTTCTATGAGCGTAACCTTATGGCCCCTCCGGCTGGCGGTCAGGGCCGCTTCCACGCCTCCCGGTCCGCCGCCGATAACCAGGACCTTTTTTTCATCCTTTGCGGACTCAAACGGCATTTCGAATTCTTTTCCCGCCCGGGGATTTACACCACAGACGACGGGGGTATCAACGGTTTCAAGACACCAGCAACAACACAAACAGGGACGAACATCATCAAAACGGCCATCCCTGGCCTTGTTCGGGGTCTCGGGATCGGCAAGCAGTTGCCGGCCAAGGGAAATCATATCTATTTTCCCTTCCGCGAGAACGGATTCCGCCAGCCTCAAATCATTGGTTCTTGATCCCCCTATGATGGGGACCTTTGCCTTTTTCTTTACAGTCTCGGCAAGATAGAGGAAGTGACCCGGTTCCGCGGAATTGCTCAACCCGAATTCGCCCCCTTCGTGCCAGCCCACCACCACATCGACACAGCATATGCCCATGTCTTCGAGTCTGGGCACGATCTCTTCCGCACATTCTTCAAGCGTATATCCCTCTTCTCTAAACGTGTCGCCGGAAATTTTTGCAAAAACTGGAAAATCGGCGCCCGCTTTTTTCTTTATGTCATTTACGATTTCACTCACAATTCTCAGACGATTATCAAGGTTTCCGCCGTATTCATCCGTTCTCTTATTGGTTTCGGGTGAAATAAATCGCGCCAGGGTGTATCCCGCTGCGAGCATGATCTCTACGCCGTCAAATTCCGCTTCTCTCAGCCTTCTCGATGCATCCCCGTAACCTTCAACCATCTCGTGGATGTTTTCTGCGGTCATGGGCCTTTCCAGGAGTTTTCGAGGATTTGTCGGCGTCCCGACCCGAAAGGGCGTGCTGGGGCGTTTAAGGAGATTTACCCCGGAAGGACCCACTATCTCGAGGGATCCTCCCTTAAAGGCCCAGGCATACCCCGTACCGAATTGCCCGACTATTTTGGTGCCATGTTTGTGGACGGCATCAACAACCATTTTGAGGCCCGGGATGAATTTATCGTCGGTCACCCAGGGGAAATAACCATGCTCGGTCTCATACGGCCACAGGGCCCAATCAATCAGACCCGCCCCGCCTTTGGCTCGTTCCTCAAAGAAACGGGCAAAACGCTCTGTTGATCTCCCATCTTCTGCGTAACCGAGTGCCATCGGAGACATTCGAATCCTGTTCGGGATGTCAATCCCCGCGATGTTTATCGGTTTAAAAACATTTTGGAGGTCCATTTCAAATTCTCCTCACCTTAATTCATCACTCATACGGATCATGCACAGCAGCGGCTTCCACGCCAACAGGCCATGTGATAGACACTTCTGTGGCGCCTCCACAGGCAAAAGAGACCCTCCTTGTGCCTGCCGAGGCCCAAATGTTCTTGCGTTTTCTATACCTTGACCCCTATCTTATAGCCATCGTGAATGGCTTCATACAGCTTGCGGAAACCCGCACAATCGCCAATGGAATATATCTCTGCTGCTGCGGTCGTTCGCAATTCTTCCGAGAGTCCTTGATCGGCTTCAAAAGCTTCGGCATTTACAATAGTGTCCGCGGGGATGGTGGCTTCTCTCCCTCCCAAGGTGGTCACAACGACGCCGTCATCGGTTATGCTGTCCAACTCCACATTAACCAGCGAATTCACCTTGAGATTGTCAAGCTCCCTTCTATGAGCCAGCAGGTTGAAGAGGTTAAGGTCAGAACCGATAGCTTTACCCTTTTCAAGGAGGGTCACCTCCTTGCCCTGTTTGGCTACAAACTCGGCGGTTTGGATGGCAATTTCATTGCTGCCCAGGAAGACCACCTTGTCTCCCAGTGTTGCCCGATCTTCCAACACGTCAAAAATATTGGTCACATTTTCCCTGTCAATGCCCGGTATTTTGAGGGCGGCCGGTTTTGCACCCGTGGCAAGAATGAGAACGTCCGGCTTCTCCTTTCTGATAAGATCGGAGGTGATCTCCTTTTTCAACTGCACATCAACCCCTGCCTTGGAAAGCTGTGTGGTGTAGTAGCGGATAATATCGTACCAATCATAAAGCAACGGTGTTTTGGCGCCCAGCCTCATCTGGCCTCCCAACTCATTGCCTTTCTCGTATAAGGACACGTCGTGCCCTCTTAGTGCCGCCACGCGCGCAGCCTCCATACCGGCCGGACCACCACCAACAACGAGAACCTTTTTCTTTTTTTCCGCCGGTCGTATTTCGTAGGTGGGGTCCCACTCCCTGCCCACCCTGGGGTTTACCATACAACCCATGGGGACATCAATAAAGACATACAAAAAACAGCCCTGATTATCCGCGGGACAGGTAATGATATCCTCGGGACGGCCTTCAATTATCTTTTTGGGGATGAATGGATCGGCGATTCCCGGACGACACATTTCCCAGTAATCAATGATCCCATCCCCGATGGCCTTGTCCGCCACTTCCGGCTTATTCAGACGATAAGCCATGCATATAGGCGCCTTGATCCCGGCCTTCTTCCAGTTTTCCGCCAGATATAGCCATTCTCCCGGGCGTTTCTCAGCGGTTATGGCAGCATTGGGGGATTCATGCCAGCCAACGGTCACACTGAAGAGGTCTATGCCTATCTCTTCACACATCTGGGCGATTTCAATATACTCTTCCTCAGTATTCCCCTCGTCTATCAGATCGGTGCCGTTCAACCTGAGAAGAAGCGGGTAATCCGGTCCCACGACCTCTTTGGTGCGTCTCAGGATCTCCAGAAGAAATCGCGCCCTGTTCTCAAGCGATCCTCCATACCTGTCCGTACGCTTGTTTGTCCACCTGCTCAGAAAGTTGGGAATCAGGTATCCGGCGATGCCGCATACTTCTACGCCATCAAAACCGGCCTCCTTAAACCGCCTGGCTGCCTGAGCATGCATTTCCACCTGCTCTTCTATTTCCTCAAGAGTCATCTCACGGCAAGGCGTATAACGCTTTATCGGACTCGACATGGCAGTGGGTCCCACAGGGTTCCCCGGCACTTTTTTCCCTCCGGCGATCGCCTCATTCACGCCGTATTCGTGGAGATGTCCGTATCTGCCCGTGTGCATGACCTGTCCGATGGTTATGACGTCATCCACTTTCATGGCCCTGGCCAGCCGCGTCAGCCCCGGCAGGTGCTCATCCTTATCCACACCCATGGAGCCGATATAGCCCTTGCCCAAGATATGCGGATAACCACCTGCACTGACGACCATGCCAAAACCTCCCTGCGATCGCTCTCTGAGATAGCCTATCTCTCGTTCAGTTACCTCGCCCGTCTTATAATCACAAAAGTTGTTCACCGTGGCGGCATATTTCATTCTGTTCTTCACCGTAAGGTTTCCGATCTTGCCCGGCTTGATCAAGTTCTCAAACATAATTTCTCCTCTCCTTATCCTTGGCACCAAAAACAGATTCCATCATGGGGAATACTATTCGGTAAAAAGTCGTTGAACGCTGTTGAACGCTTATGTAAAATGTACATCTTCCCAATTGTTTTCATAAGGCTATCCACCAGACACCATGTTTGATACAGATTCACCTCGATGTTCGACAATGGACATCCCAAATCGACCCGCCAAAACTAAATGTTTTTTTGAGCAAATCCCATGCCAACGCAATCATTGAGGCGGAAAGAGAGAACACATAATTTACAATAACTTATTGAATTATTAGTATGATTATTAGTAATAAGAAGAGAAAGATGCGTATTATAAAGATACTGTCTGACCGGATTGGGTAATCGCGGTTTAGCGAAAGTGATCTCAAGAGTAGTATCGCAATGTTGCGATAGCTACACACAAATAATTCAAATTCAATATGTTAGTCAATGTAGCATATCGACTATACTCTCGCATTATTGCAATATGTTTGTGGCCTGATTTGGAGATGGTTCATTTTTCGATACTTCTGGCCGGGTCAAAATACCCCGGCGACAGCACGATTTTAGTGTATTAATCTTATGCCTTATCCATCTTCCTTCTTTCTTCGTCCCTCATATCACGCCTCAGCAGTTTTCCCACCTTGGACCTCGGCAGCATGTCCCGGAATTCAATGTACTGAGGGACTTTGTAGGGCGCCAAGCTTTCACGGCACCATTTTGTCAAGTCTCGCGCACTTACGCCCCTTGCGTCTTCTTTCAGGACGACAAATGCCTTAATGCGCTCACCTATCTTGGGATCGGGCACCCCTACAGCACAAGCGGCGACAACCGTGGGATGGTCTTGAAGCACGGCTTCGATCTCCGAAGCGGACACCCGGTATCCTTTATGCTTTATGACATCTGCACTTCTATCTACAAAGTAGAGTTCCCCTTCCTTCATCATAAGCATGTCTTTTGTACGGTAATAAACCTCACCGTCAAGATTTACAAAGGATGCAGCGGTCTCTTCAGGCTTATTGAGATAACAGTTTAGGAAGTACGGAGCGGACACCAAAAGCTCGCCGGTAGAACCTTCAGCTACGGCTTGGAGAGTGTCCGGATCCACAAGCTTGTAATTCTTTTTCCCGGCTTTTGAAAAAACGCCGACACTCCTTAATTTGGGTCTCTTGGATAGCGGAGTAGCACACTGCAATTCACCTTCCGTGGATCCGTACAATTGATGCAATGGAATACCGAACCTTTCATTCCATCGATTAAAAACCTCGTCAGGCAAAATATCTCCTCCTGACCAGCAATATTTTAAAGAACTCAAATCGTATTGATCCAGGCGGTCACTATCAAGAATCATGCGATACAGGGCGGGCACCCCCAGAAACAAATCGGCCTTATTCCTTTGGATACATTCCAAAATGGCATCCACCTGGGGTTGGGGCATTATAACGGCCGTATTACCAAGGGCCAGAACGAACCCACTGAAAACCGCTTGACACAACGCATGGAACAAGGGCAGGGTTAATACAATTGTTGATTTGCCTTCCGCAATAGCCGTTCCCCTTGCACATTCAGCCACCTCCATTGCCCCATAATACAAATGGGCATGACAGGATGGCGCACCTTTCGGCAATCCCGTGGTCCCCCCGGTATAAAGGACTCTGCAAATATCCTTCCATGTGTCCGCGTTCACCGTCTTCGAAGAGGCCGGGTATTTGAGCAGGTCCGAAAAAGAATAAACATTTTCGTCTTTTCTAATTCTTCCTCTTGGAACCTTATCAAAAGCGAATCCGATCGCTTTTTTCCACCACGGAATCATCTCAACCAAATCCGTGTAAATGATCCCCTTCAGCGGCATTTGATGCGAAATTTCCTTTACATATCCAAAGTTGGTCTTCAGACAGACAATGGCTCTAGCCTCGCAATCCTTGCTCATATACCCGACTTCATTGGGCGTATAAATGGGCGATATGGGAACGGGGACCGCTCCAATCACCATTATGGCGTAAAAGGCAATAACGAATTGGGGCGTATTGGGTAGATAGACAATCACCTTGTCGCCCTTATCGACGCCGAGGCTATTCAAGCCCGCGGCAAACCTGTCGATCAATTCCCCGAGTTTTGCATAGCTAAAAGACTTTCCCAGATATATCATTGCCAATCTTTCGGGAAAACTTTTACACGCATTCTCAAGTACTTTTGCTACAGACTCATTACTACTGGTTTCCATGGTTCTCATATCGTCTATACCCCGAAATAAGCGGCCTTTACGTCAGGATTGTTCATAAGCTCTTCGGAACTGCCTTCAACCACTATATTTCCCCCTTCAAGGATATATCCATAGTCTATAACGGGGAACAGCGGTCGCGCATACTGTTCGGATATGACAACAGTCACGCCTCTCCTTTTTTTTATATCGTTAATAGCCTCTATAACCACATCCTGCATCCCTATGCTCAGGCCCAAAAACGGCTCATCCAGCAACAGCAGTTTTGGCTGTGCCATCAAAGCCCTGCTGATCGCAAGCATTTGCTGCTCTCCACCACTCAAAAAACCGGCTTCCCTCTTTTGTAACCGCTCTAAATGTGGAAAAAGGGCAAATACGTATTCCAGTGTCTCTTTCCATTGGGCGCGATTTGCTACATACGCACCAATTCTCAGATTCTCCAACACGCTGCTTTCAACAAAAAGACGCCGCCTTTCCGGACACAGCACAAGGCCCATCTTCGCCCTCTTCCATGGCTGTATTTTCGTGATCTTTTTTCCGTTAAACGCAAGCTCTCCAAAAACCGTTATCCGCTTTCCCCCTTTCATGTTCTCTTTTCGCTGGAAGTCAAGCATGATACCTGAAATGGTATACATCAAAGTGGTTTTGCCCGCGCTGTTCATTCCAAAAATCCCCGTGACCTTGCCGCGTTCTGCTTCCAGACTAAGGTTATTTACGGCTATTGCGTTCTCATAGAAAACCATTAAGCTTTCAATGCTTAACATAGCTGTTTTCATATCATGCCCTCTTTCCCTTTGCCGAAATAGGCCTCTTTGACTTTTTCATCCTTCAGGGCGTCGTCAGAGTTCCCTTCGAAAAGCTTCACTCCGAAACTCAAGACAACAACCTTGGAAGCGAGCGTAAAGAGTTCCTTCAGCCGGTGCTCTACCATTATTAAGGTGACCCCGTCCATGTTCAGCCTTTCCAGCAAAGGAACCAGGCTTGCGATCTCCGCGGCGCTCAGACCGGAGAATACTTCATCGAGGATCATAACATCGCTTCTCAATGCAATACATCGTGCAAGCTCAAGCCGTTTAAGGTATCCTAGGGGCAAATCACCCGCCGGTTTGTAGGGTACACGTGCATCCCTCTCAAACCCAACATCTTCAAGGATATCGATAGCGATCCCCCCCCTATTTCCAAGCCCCCCACTTCCCGGAAAATGCCTTGCTCTTGCAGAAAACAACGGCGCAATAAGGTTCTTGTAGGCCGGCAAGGTGTGATATGGGCGAACCACCTGAAACGTTCTCCCGATACCCATGTTAGCGATTTTATGAGGCGTAAACCCTGAGATATCCGTTCCGTTGAAATACACGCCGCCATGTGTCGGCTTTACAAAGCCTGTAATGCAATTTATCAAGGTCGTTTTGCCGGAGCCGTTGGGCCCGATTACCCCCAATATATCGCCCTTTTTGATTTCAAAGGTGACATCATTCAATGCCACGACTCCTCCGAACATCTTTGACAGACGCTCCACCCGAAGCACAGTGCCATTTTCTTTTCCACTCACGGCCCTACACCTCCACCCATCGCTGGAATTGATTGTATTTCCGAGTCAGATAGGGAAATATTCCCTCTGGCTTGAGCACCACGAACAACGCGAGAATCACCGAATAGCCGACCATCCTCATAGGCCCGAAAGGCCTCAAAAATTCAGTCAACGGCACAAGTATAAAAGCGCCTAGCAGACTCCCCGCAAAGGTACCTGGACCCCCGATAACGCTGGCGGCGATAGGGAGAATTGAAAAATCCAGAGCAAAAAAGCTCATTCCTACCCATCCATAGAGGACTGAGAGATACCCCCCTGCTAAACAGCCGATACATGAAGCGATATATACGGCTATGGTTCTCAAAACCGTTATACTGATTCCGGAAGCGCTCACCGCCTGGTCGTTCTCCATCATACTTCGGAAAACCATTCCCACATCTTCAATCACCAATCTTCTGATACCGAAAAAAATCCCTGTCAGCAAAACCGCCATCACGTAAAGAACAACCCAACCGTTTTCAATGACAGGCAGATCCGCCAACCCGAACGTTCCACCGGCTATCTGCAATGCTTCAATGATATGACTGATGATAAACGGATAGATAAAGGTGGCTATGGCAAAATAGATCCCTTTAAGACGAAGCGTCGGCAGCAGAAGGACAGTGCATATGCCACCTCCAAGGAAAGTCCCGATTGGAAGACTAAATACCGGCGGTAATCCAAATTCCGAGCCAAGAATCCCCACCGTATATCCACCAACGCCCATCCATAAGGCGCCTCCCAAGCTGACCATCCCGGCATAGCTGAAAAGGAAGTCAAAGGCGATGGCCAACAGTGAATATATTCCCGCCAAACAAAAAACTCTCTGCCACACTTCCGGAAGGAAAACGGGCAATACTAACAACCCCATTAACAAGAACGTTCTCGGTGCCATCAAATAAGAAATTTCTCGCCAGGAAAGCAGGGCATATATGCCGTCCGTGCGAGCCTTTATGCCGCGATCAATCCTTTCCAGCCGCCTTTCACTCTTATTCTCTGAAATTGCCATCGCACTAAACCCTTTCTTCCAGTTCTTTTTGTCTTCCCAAAAGACCCGAAGGCTTGAAAACCAAAATCACAAGAATGGCCAAAAATATAACAAGCATCCGCCACTGTCCCCCCAAAAAGCGGACCGTAATCACTTGTGCGAAAGCAATCATTAACCCCGCAAACACGGTTCCTCCGAGACTTCCCAATCCACCCACAATACAAACCGCGACCGCATATATGAGCGCTTCATAACCGATCCCCGGGTACATATTCCCCAATGGCAACAGGACGACCGCGGCAATCCCCGCTAACGCCGAGCCGATAGCCAGACTGATGGTTGCCGCCAGATCCGAATTAATTCCCAGCATCATGGAAGAGCGCTCATCCTGTGCAATGCCTCGCAATGATAACCCAATCTTTGTGCGGCGGATAAACACATAGAGGAAAACCACCGTGCCAAAGGCAACCAGAACCGATATGAGCCTCTGGTAATCGACGGGAATACCCAACACTTCAACAGATCCCCGAACAAATACGGGATTGCCATATGAACCGACGAATCCCACCACCTTAAGCGCTTCTATCATACCCATTGCGATTGCAAATGATGCGATAATTTCTGAAGCCGGCATACCCCTGACTCTAATGAGCAGGCCCTGGTATATCCCGACTCCCAGAAGGGCGCTGACGACCACTGAAAGAACTATCGAAAGCGGATAGTTCAGACCGGCTTTGTTCATCAAAGCCCACGCTATAAATCCGGTCGCAATGTACACTGCGCCATGAGCAAAATTGGCCACTCGGCTCACGCCGTAAATCAATGAAAAACCCACTGCAAGTAAGATCAATGACGCAGCATTTATCAATCCGTAAATCAGGATATCCATCTCATACCGCCTCTAACCTTTGTTCATCCAAGACGGAAGCGCCAAGGAACCGTCAGCAGCGGCGGGCGGCCAGACACATACTCTTTTTACATGACGTCCCATGACATCTACGCCTTTACCCTGCCACTGCAACCACATCGTCACCATGCCTGTCTTCGGATCGTCTGTCACGATTGGACTATGTGTTTGGGGATCAAACCGAAGTGTTCCATAGGGCACTTCCATATCCGTCTTGTAAAGCGCCTCGACAACCGCATCGGAATCGATGGAACCGGCACGTTCAGCAGCATTTTTGATCGCCCAGGCACTTACGTATGTGGGGAGGGCACAACATATGCCAGGCTCTATTCCCCACCTTTTGGTAAAATTCAGAAAAAATCTTTCAGTCCAATGGTTTATAGGGCGGCAAGGGCCGTTACCGGCAGAAAATTGGTTTGAGACGGCATATTCACAGGCCCCCCCGCTCACTTCCCAGAACCTCACATCCTGCGCGGCAATCATCAAGCCCATGGGCAACGCCGGAACCTCCAGTTCGGCCCACTGCTTCATGAGAATGCCCACMTGAGGCATCTCCATGCTGATATAAAGCAATTCGGCACCCTTCTTCTTTGCCTGGATCAGCGCCAGTGAGAAATCACTGGAACCGGTGGGATAACGTTCATATCCCACATTCTCCCACCCCATCTTTTTTTCGAGGAGATTCATTACAGCCTCACCTGCTGCTCTTGTATGGGCCACGTCCTGAACCATTACGAAAAATTTTTTCCACCCCCATTCCTTCTGGAATTTCTTAAACAGAGGGATGACATGCATCACATCCGTACGCGCATTGTTATTTACCTTCCAGCAATATTTGTATTTGCCTGTAGGATCCTTGGCAATTGTGGCGTCAATCCTTGGTGAGTAACAGCCTGCGGCAGCCACCAATATTTTCTTGTGCTTACGCGAAAGCCTGGCACCCGCAAGCCAAGCCTCGCTTCGTTCCGGACCGGAAATAATGCAATCAACCTTCTTTTCCAGAATAAGCTTTTCCATAGCCAAGATTGCTTCACTGACAGGAACGCCGGGCTCCAGATCACGCGAGTCAATAACCTCTAGTTCAACCGGGTGCTTTCCGTCGCGAAGCCTGATGCCGCCCTCCTTGTTGATCTCTTCCACCGCCAGGATCGCCCCTTGTTTGGCTTCTATGCCAGTCGGATCACCTAAAGGAAGCGGCGCTCCGAACACGACTGGCTTTAATTCGGCCTTTGCCAGAGCAACAGGGAATGTGAAGCCACTCCG
>ADZZ01000307.1 GCA_000179315.1 delta proteobacterium NaphS2 | reverse complement strand
CCTGTCTCAACCGGCTTGGCCGCTAACGAAAACAGAACCAGTTCTGCTAATCGTAACGGAACCGGTGATTGCGCGTTGTTCTGTTGCTTCTGCAGAATAAACTGGAATGTGAGAGGCGGTGTTTTTTGAGAAGAGGTCTTGAAAAGGGTTTTTTTCTTATAGGTTTACAGATAATTGAAAGCCATGTGGCATCATGAGGTTTGAGAGGGTTTAGATCGGCTTAGAAAAATGGATTAGCCGGCATCTGTTTTTCTGAGAGAAGGCCCATCGATATGAACATTGATGCACCGATGGTTGAGGCGATCCAGCAGAGCATCGACCATGTCCTTTGGTTCAAGGAGGGAATACCATTGTTCAGGCTGGAGATTGGTCGTAATAATGGTGGGCCGCCCGGCTTCATATCGCTCTTTCATGAGTTTGAAAAAGGCGTTCATTTGCTCCTTTTTCAGGGTCAGGTATCCCAGTTCATCGAGCAACAGCAGATCATATCGGCACAGGGCATTGAGTAGTTTGGGGGTGGATCGATCGGCGAGAGAGGCATAGAGTTGATCCAGCAAATCCTGAACATTATAAAAACGCCCCCGGTACCCGGCAATAATGGCTTGACGGAGTATGCCGACGGCCAGGCCTGTTTTCCCTACGCCGGTCTTTCCGTGAAATACGATGTTTTCTCTTCGATTGATGAAATCAAGGCCGGACAAAGTCATCATCCGGCTTTTCCGGACTCCGGGCTGAAGATCAAACGGAAAGGAGTTGAGGGTCCAGTCCCATGGGAGCCGTGCAATCTGAAGCCGATAAGTCATGCTCCGCTCCTGCCGGAAACGTAATTCCTCAGCCAGGAGGTTGTATATGACCTCGTAAACGGAAAGCCCGTTCTTTTCGGCCAAAGCCAACTGCTCATCGAAGGTCTTCACCATGCCTTTAAACTTCAAGTCAATGAGTAATTGCTCAATTTTCTTTTCATGACAGATCAAAAAGTCACCCGCGGTATAATCGAGGATGATGT
>ADZZ01000308.1 GCA_000179315.1 delta proteobacterium NaphS2 | reverse complement strand
TGAGTTTAAGGCATGGTGAAGACCTTCGATGAGCAGTTGGCTTTGGCCGAAAAGAACGGGCTTTCCGTTTACGAGGTCATATACAACCTCCTGGCTGAGGAATTACGTTTCCGGCAGGAGCGGAGCATGACTTATCGGCTTCAGATTGCACGGCTCCCATGGGACTGGACCCTCAACTCCTTTCCGTTTGATCTTCAGCCCGGAGTCCGGAAAAGCCGGATGATGACTTTGTCCGGCCTTGATTTCATCAATCGAAGAGAAAACATCGTATTTCACGGAAAGACCGGCGTAGGGAAAACAGGCCTGGCCGTCGGCATACTCCGTCAAGCCATTATTGCCGGGTACCGGGGGCGTTTTTATAATGTTCAGGATTTGCTGGATCAACTCTATGCCTCTCTCGCCGATCGATCCACCCCCAAACTACTCAATGCCCTGTGCCGATATGATCTGCTGTTGCTCGATGAACTGGGATACCTGACCCTGAAAAAGGAGCAAATGAACGCCTTTTTCAAACTCATGAAAGAGCGATATGAAGCCGGGCGGCCCACCATTATTACGACCAATCTCCAGCCTGAACAATGGTATTCCCTCCTTGAACCAAAGGACATGGTCGATGCTCTGCTGGATCGCCTCAACCATCGGTGCATCAATGTTCATATCGATGGGCCTTCTCTCAGAAAAACAGATGCCGGCTAATCCATTTTTCTAAGCCGATCTAAACCCTCTCAAACCTCATGATGCCACATGGCTTTCAATTATCTGTAAACCTATAAGAAAAAAACCCTTTTCAAGACCTCTTCTCAAAAAACACCGCCTCTCACATTCCAGTTTATTCTGCAGAAGCAACAGAACAACGCGCAATCACCGGTTCCGTTACGATTAGCTGAAGTTTGACAGTTGCCCCAAAAAATGGGCGCCCAAAAGCAGATAAGTACCTGATATTAAGACTTCCGGTTTCAAATTGAGCTCAAAAAGGTAGTGCCACAGAAATCAATTTGTTATATTGACAATTTAATATGTTAGGCTCTACCTTAGGGGTGTCTTTTATATGAGGAGGCCCCAATGTTCGCTCGTGCCAAGAAGTCCGGTAAGTATCAGTATTTGCAAATCGTCGAAAACAAAAAAGAGAAAGGCAAAGTCAGACAGCGTGTGATCGCTACCATCGGCCGGATGGACCAACTGCAGTCAAAGGGCCGGGTGGAAACGCTCATCCGGTCATTGTCCAGATTCTCCGAACAGGCCCTGTTGATCATCTCGGGAAAAAGCGATGTCTCCGCTGACTCCAAAAAGATCGGGCCCGTGCTGATTTTCGAGCGGCTGTGGGAAGAGGCCGGAATCAGAAAGGCTATTTCCCGGGTATTGGAAGGACGTAAGTTCGAGTTCGATGTGGAGCGCGCCATCTTCCTCACGGTCCTTCACCGATTGTTGGTATCCGGTTCGGATCGTTTCTGTCATCGCTGGTGTCGGGATTACATCATCAAAGGCATCGAAGGTTTGGAACTTCACCATCTCTATCGGGCCATGGGTTTCCTGGGTGAAGCGCTCGATGTGCAGAACGAAAGTACCGGTTTTTCGCCCAGATGCAACAAGGACCTTGTGGAGGAACTGATCTTTTCCCATCGCCGAGATCTGTTTTCGGATCTGGACCTGGTATTTTTCGACACCACCTCCATCTACTTTGAAGGGCACGGTGGAGAGAGTATCGGCCAATTCGGTTTCAGCAAAGACCACCGGCCCGACC
>ADZZ01000309.1 GCA_000179315.1 delta proteobacterium NaphS2 | reverse complement strand
ATTGAAAGAACCATATAGGGCAGCAATTTTTTCTTTTTCTTTTCGGTTCCCAGAACCTCTGCCTTTTTATGGGTATTGACTTCCTTGGTGGATTTTGCTTTTTTCCTGGACATAGTGCCTCCATTTGTTCGCCCTTATGCGGACTTTGAATTAGGATAAACAATTGTTTGGAATTCTCACGGCTTGGGGGAGGCGCAGTACTGGATAAAAAAGGTATAACCCCCTGTTTCCGTCGCCCCGAAAACGGTTTTGATATATCGGTGTGCGTGCCGACGCCCGGATTCACAGAGCAGTCCGTTATCCCGGGATCGGCCGGTGGGTTCAACAAATAAAGGAAGTGTTTTTAAGATAGAGTGGAACGGGGGCGGCACTCGGGTGCGGCATCCGTCCCATTACAACAAGACGGGCTTCATGTTCATTCCAAAAGTTTCGGGGCTGAACATGAATTACCGTATCCATTGGGAAAAGTCGATTGGTCCCTCCAAACTGACTTTTGGAAACCACTGCCTGAACAGAGGCCCTGTCCTTTCCCATATGGCAGCAAGCGGGAGTGCTTTCATTATTGCAAGCCACATCTTCAGGAATCGCTTTGTGGGCGACTTTAAATGGCCCGGACAGGTGGCACGGAGGGAGTAAGGCATCAAGGGGCGTTTCCGGATAAAACGATATTTCCTGAACTTCAGGCTTGTTATCTACCCGCCATTCCTGGCAGCACTTTTTCCAGCAACGGTCAGCGCCCTCGGCAATTCCCGCCGCCATGAAGAAAAAGGCCAGTACCCATACCATCCATTTAAATGTGGATTTTTTAATCTTCATTCTGCTCGCCTAAAACCATTCTCCGGGTCGTGGAAACGGTTTAAGAAGATATTTCGCCGGAACTCAAACTTCATGCCAGAAACTGTATCGGCGCTCCGCAACGAATCTTCCCTCCCTTTAGCACACGAGCGAAAATCCCCTCGCGGGGCATGATACAATCCCCTGCTTTATAATAGATAGCGCATTTGTTATGGCATACTTTGCCCTTCTTTGTAACCTCCACCTGAA